>NZ_JAALGV010000114.1:0-3923 GCF_011174875.1 Acinetobacter sp. GFQ9D191M | reverse complement strand
GTGTTAGCCGGATGCTTACTCTTTTAAGAAATTAGTGCTTAATTTAAAGAGTCAGATATGGCAAAGTATTGCCATTCTAAAATAATGATTTTTGGTTGATTTTTAACATGACCCAAGTACAACTCCAACAACTGCAAAAACAGCTCTGGAATATCGCCAATACTTTGCGCGGCACCATGGGCGCCGATGAATTCCGTGATTACATTCTGGGTTTTATTTTCTTTAAATATTTATCAGAAAAATCGGTGAACTTTGCCAATGAATTGCTCGATGGTGAAGACGTCAGCTTTTTAGAATTAGATGAAAATAATGCTGAGCATGTGCCGTACATCGAAGAAATTAAAAAGAATGCCATTGCCGAAGTGGGTTATGCGCTTACACCCAAACAGCTATTCCATACCTTAGCCGAGCGTGGTCGTCAGGGCGAATTCATTTTGGATGATTTAACTGCGACCTTAAAATCAATTGAACAAAGCACGTTAGGCACCGACTCTGCCGATGACTTTGCCAACCTGTTTGAAGACTTAGATCTAAACTCGACCAAGCTTGGCAATAATGCCAGCGACCGTAATGCACTGGTGGCGAAAGTCCTGAGTCATTTAGATGATATTGATTTTGATATTAGTAATACCGAAGCCGATGTACTGGGTGATGCTTACGAATACCTGATTGGTGAGTTTGCCTCAGGTGCGGGCAAAAAAGCGGGGGAATTCTATACCCCGCAAACGGTATCGACCTTACTGGCGAAGATTGTCACCCAAGGCAAAGACCGTTTACGTTCAGTCTATGACCCGACTTGCGGTTCGGGTTCGTTGTTGCTACGGGTAAAACGTGAAGTTAAAGATGTCGATATGATTTACGGTCAGGAAATGAACCGTACCACCTACAACTTGGCGCGCATGAACATGATTCTGCATGATGTGCATTTTGCCAAGTTCGACATCAAGCAGGAAAATACTTTAACCCGTCCGCAGCATTTAGATAAAAAGTTTGATGCGGTGGTGGCGAATCCACCATTTTCTGCAAAGTGGTCTGCCGATCCGTTATTTTTACAAGATGAACGCTTTGCTGCGTATGGCAAATTGGCGCCAAGTTCTAAAGCCGATATGGCTTTTGTACAGCACATGCTGTATCAACTGGACGACAATGGCACCATGGCGGTGGTGTTACCGCATGGCGTATTGTTCCGTGGTTCGAGTGAGGGCGTGATTCGTCAGTATTTGATTGAACAGTTGAATGTGGTGGATGCCATCATCGGACTACCAGCCAATATTTTCTATGGCACCTCGATTCCGACCTGTATTTTGGTGTTGAAGAAAAACCGTGAGCAGAGCGGCAATATTCTGTTTATTGATGCCAGCAATGATTTTGAAAAGCAGAAGAATCAAAACAAGTTATTGCCTGAGCATTTGGATAAGATTGTTGCGGCATTTGAAAAGCGTGAAAATATTGAAAAATATGCGCATGTGGCGACTTTGCAAGAAGTGAAAGATAACGATTACAACCTGAATATTCCGCGTTATGTGGATACTTTTGAAGCGGAAGCCGAGATTGATTTAGATGCCATTGCAAAACAGCTTCAAGCTTTGGAACAAGACAGCCAAAAGACCGATGCCGTGATTAATGGTTTCTGTGCCGAGCTAGGCATTGTTTCGCCTTTTGCGGAGGTGAAGTAATGGCTGCGCCAAAATTAAGGTTTAAAGAGTTTGATAATCAATGGGATAAAATAAAGATTAACGATCAAGCCCAAACTGTTACAAGTGGCTCACGTGATTGGGCTCAATATTATTCTGAATCTGGTGATAAATTCATTCGTATGACCAATCTTGTACGAGATGGAATTTACTTGGATTTATCAGATTTAAAATTTGTTCAGTTGCCTAAAGATTCAAATGAAGGAAAAAGAACAAGTTTAAAATTTGGCGATATTTTAATTTCTATTACCGCTGAATTGGGTAAATTAGGTTGGATTCCCGAAGGTTTAGGAACAGCTTATATTAATCAACATACTGCCTTGGTGAGAATGAAAGACAGCGTTGATTCTAAATTCATTGCTTATAGTCTTTCGACTGAAAAATATAATAATAAGCTTAATAGCTTAAATGACTCAGGCGCAAAAGCAGGATTAAATCTTGGAACTATTAGAAACTTTGAGTTAATTGTTCCTCCAAAAGAAGAACAAACCAAAATCGCTTCTTTTCTTTCCGCAGTGGATGAAAAGATTAGTCAACTCACGCAAAAACATGCGCTGCTGAGCCAATATAAACAAGGCATGATGCAAAAGCTGTTTAGCCAGCAGATTCGTTTTAAAGCGGATGATGGGAGTGAGTTTGGGGAGTGGGAGGAGAAGACATTAATAGATTCTGTAGATACTAATATTAAGTGGAGTTTCACAGGTGGTCCATTTGGGTCAAATTTAAAGTCTGAGGATTACACTGAATTAGGTATTAGAATTATTCAACTTCAGAACATAGGTGATGGTGCATTTTTAAATGACTATAAAATCTATACGTCACCTGAAAAAGCTAATGAATTATTAAGCTGTAATATTTATCCAGATGAAATTTTAATTTCCAAAATGGGTGATCCTGTTGCTCGTTGCTGTATTGTTCCTAAACATCATGATCGTTATGTAATGTGTTCAGATGGAATCCGCCTAGTTGTTGATAAACAAAACTATTCATCTATTTTTATGTTTTATCAAATTAATTATCAAGATTTTAGACAAAGTGCATCTGATGTAAGTACAGGATCAACAAGAAAAAGAATTGGTTTGAGCGATTTAAAACAGGTTCCAATCAAAGTTCCATGCTTAGAAGAACAAACTAAAATCGCTAATTTCTTATCGAGTATCGACCAAAAACTTGAAGTAGTGGCACAGCAAATTGAACAAGCGAAACAGTGGAAAAAAGGCTTGTTGCAGCAGATGTTTGTGTAAATAGATGGATTTTCATAATGGCTATTTTAGGTAAAGAGCTTATAACTGGTTTGAAGCAAATGGTTTCAAATCTGCCGAAGAGAGATTTTATGAGTTTTGTTGAGGTAATGAAGCGTACTGATAAAAATCTAAATGCTTCATCTAATATTTCAATTGAGACAGGCTGGTTTGGAGCTTGGATTACAGCATTCTCTCCACATGAGGTGGATGAAAATAATATAGATGCCCACATGATCGTTTGGCTAGAACGTGATTGGGATCAGTGGAAAATTGATTTGGTTGCTGCACATCCCAGTCGAAAGCACATATTGGAAGAAGCTTTTCGATTACATGAAGAAGAGCGTTATATAGCATCTATCCCATTATTTTTTTCTCAAGCAGATGGTATTTGTCAGGATAGGCTAAATGGGATTGGTTATTTTTCAGCACCAAGAGGAAAGCAAAAAGCATATGAAAAAATAATAGAAATTTATCAAAAAATTGAAGGAGATAAAATTAATAGCGTTAAATTTTTACTTGATCCATTTCGTGCAGAGCAAAATCAAAGCAAAAAGACCATAATTAGTCGAAATTCAAAACATGTATTGGAATCAGAAAAATTTCCAAATCGTCATGGAATTTTACATGGAGATCCAAATCACTTGAATTATGGAACTAAAATTAACAGCTTGAAAGCTTATTCTTTTTTACTTTATATTGATTTTATACTTTCAGAAATTCAAGAACAGCAGGCTAAAGATAGTAGATAATTATGACTCAAAGCGAATATCAACTTGAAAACGAACTGATTGGCCAGCTACAGCAATTGGGTTATGCCTCAGTCACCCTCAAGGATGAAAGCCAGCTACTGTCCAACCTGAAAACCCAGATTGAACGCGCCAATGGACTTGCGCCCCTGTCAGAAACGGAATGGAAACAAGTCATCAGTTTTTTAAACACGGGCACCGTGTTTGAACGTGCCAAAAATCTGCGTGATCTATTTCCA
>NZ_JAALGV010000113.1:0-3891 GCF_011174875.1 Acinetobacter sp. GFQ9D191M | reverse complement strand
GATCCTTACAAGTCTATTCAGCGAGCTAGAAATGAAAATACGAATGGTTTAATCCGTCAATATCTGCCAAAATCATCATCGTTTGATGGCGTGTCAAACGAACAAATAGAGCAGATAGAATTTGCACTCAACCATCGTCCTAGAAAAACACTAGGTTGGTATACACCGAGTGAAGTTATGGCTGGTTTTTATACTGTTGCACTTGCCGCTTGAATCCGCCTTCTGCTTTAATCGCAGCAAGTGCTACCTTAGCTTTAAAATCATTTGAATGATTTCTTCTTGGTCTACGTGCCATAAAATACTCCATATATTGGTGTTTATAACATCATTTGGGGAGCAAAATATCACTTATAAGTGTTGTTCAAATTTCCTGATCCACCTCTAAATCCGACCAAAATTAAAAAATAGGCATGGGATTCAGCGGACGCTTACCGAGTTAAGAGAAATCATTATTGTGAACAGACTATTTCTCTAAGTTGATTCATCACAACATGTAATTTATAGCCATAGAACCGGCCCATTGAGCTTTTACCACGAGATGCAATTTTAGATAATGATTTATGGCGGTGAATAGGTTTGTGCAACAAAGCCTATTCTAATTAAAACTTGGATTTCATAACCATTAATTTACAGTACAACTATCAATAAAATCGCCCCACCATTGCATCATTTCCATACGCTGATTAAAATATTCTGCATGATTATAACTTGCACGGGTTTTATTTTTATCAGTATGAGATAGCTGTGCTTCAATCCAATTTGATTGAAATAAACCGGATTCATTTAATATGGTACTAAATGTCGATCGTAACCCATGAGAAGTTAATTCATTTTCAGTATATCCCATTTTTCTGATAATCAAGTTCAGGGTATTAAAATGAATAGGTTTATTATTGTTTCGGGGGCTAGAAAACACATATTTTTCGCCATGAGACCAAACGAGTGCTGATTTCACAACTTCAAGTGCTTGATCAGATAGTGGAACAAAAAAATCAGGGATATCATGACCTAAAATAACCTTTCTTCTATATTGTTTAATATGTAAGGCTGGTATTTTCCATATTTTTTTATCTAGATCGAAGTGATGTGGTTCACAAAGCAATAATTCTCCACCACGGACGCCTGTATATAATTTAAATAACAGGGCTTTTTTAATAATAGGATCTGTATTAATCTGATTTAATTTAGCTAAGAAATTAGATAGTTCATCTGAATTTAAATGAGGATAGTTTTTCTTAATCTTATTGTTGACTAATATTTTATGAAGTCCATGTGCAATATTATATTCACAATACCCCATCGCTACCGCATAATCATAAATCTGATTTAAATAACTATAGGCTTTCTTTACAGGTTCTTTTACATTTCTAGATTCTATATTTTTAATAATCTTAACTAGATCATATCTTTTAATTTCCATAAATGGCATTAGTCCAATATTTGGATAAACATCCTGATCTAAACATTTTTTTGCGAGCTGAATTACACCGCATCGTGGTTCATCTTCAAAGGAATTTTTAATTTTAAATTCTAACCACTCTTCACAAATATCCTGAAAAGTTTTGATGTATTTTTTATGCAGTGGTTTATTTTCATAATTATTAAATTTATATTCATCCCGGACTGATCTGGCCTCTTTCAAGGACATTACAGGATATTCACCCAACTTCATGCGAGGACGTTTATTTGTCCCTGCAAGTGAATAGCGGTAACTCCAAGATTTACGTCCGTTTGGTTCTACCTTCAAACTTAAGCCGTCATCATCTGCCAGAAAATAGATTTTTTCCTTTGGTTTAGCTTGACGTACCTTAATTTCAGTAAGACTCATGAATTTTTAACCTAACCACAAATGGCACTGCTCAATTCAATTATAGCAAATTTAAGCGATATTCATATGATGCGTATCATACGCATCACATATTTTTATAAGTAATTGTTAAATAAAATTTATATTTAGATTGGTTATTCCATAGTAACCAATTAATTAACCATTAATTTTGCAAGTCTTAAATTGGCATTTGAAGTGCAACCCCATGTTATGACTATTCACATTTCTGCTCCATGATTCATGGTTACTTATTAGTTATGTTATTATGTCAAGAGCGATACAAGAATTAGGGTAACCTTATTATGGAAATAGCGAATACGAAATTACTAGCTGGCGCTTTGATAGCCCTAACTTTAACTATAGTTAGCCCTGTCTTACTTGCAAATGATAACAATGATATACGGAAGACTATTGTAGTTAAGTTTGCTAAAAAAGCTTACTCTGCAAATTATTACGGAAGGATAGATGGATACAAGTATGATTCCTACAAATTTTATGCTAAAAAAGGGCAAAAGTTAAAAGTGAAGTTGACTGGAGGAAATGTTGAAGCTTACTTATGGGGTAATCAATTAAAAGACTCCATCAATCTTGGAGAATATTCTCCAGAGCTTGATGATAATGGTATTTATATTTTACCTGCTTCAGGTGAGTATGAAATTAGAGTATTACAACCTAGATCACAGGCAAGAAAAGATAAAAAACCTCAATACTGGATGAGTATTGACATTAAATAAAGACTTGCTAGATTTTTTTAAGCTTTTATAACAGGGTTCAAAAACTATTGCCAGTTAAACGGGGCGTGATTTTTATTCATATGTTTTTATATTAGTAAAAATGATATAGATACGTAACTCATAGAGATCGTTTCAATTTAACAATCTCTAAATACATCTTGTCATTGGCATGTTGAATCCGTTCATTTGAGGAGTCGTATTGCTTCTGGACTTCATCTAAGAAAGGAGTTTCTTCACATAATTCAAGTACCTTTCCATCGGTGTTTTATCTTTCAAAGCTGAATGTGGTCTCATCCAGTTATAGTAATGCTGCCATTCTGCCAGTTTGCTCTGAATTTCCTCTGAATCGATATCTACAGTAGCGTAGAACTCAGATTCATCAGTCTTTTGTGAGCGCTACCTTGCCATTCAGATGAGGTGAACCCGGTTTATTCGGCCTAAATTTGATCCCATACTGCATCATTTTTTCTGTACTTTTTCAGCAAAGAATTCTCGTCCACGATCGGTCCGTATTCGCTGTATGGGAAAAGGCATTTATTCAATTACACAGTTAAAAAGTCGAGTGTATTCGCAGCTGTTCGGCGTTTATATATCCTTAAAATGCGATATCGTGTGCAGTCATCGATAGATGTGTACTGATATAGTCCAGGACCCAGTTTACAGGTATCCATTTGAATTCTATCGCCTGGTAATGGACGTTCATAACAAATGTAATCTACTTTACGACGGAATTTTTTAATCGGTTTGACTTAATGGGTGGATAGTACTTTATGGATAGTCGCCAAGGACAACGAGACTCCGTGCAGCTCATTAATTCGGTTTGCAAACGTCGAGCACCAAGATTTCTAGCTGAGCGCATTTCCAATATTAAAGCTTCTAGCTCAGCATTGATTTTAGTATTTGGCGATTTCAAGGGACATTTACTATGACTACCTAATCCATCAATACCTTGTTCAAAATATCATTTCCACCACTTGCGTAAAGTTGGTCTAGAAATACCACATCTTCGACAAACCAGGCCGTAAGCGTCCGCTGAATCCCATGCCTATTTTTTAATTTTGGTCGGATTTAGAGGTGGATCAGGAAATTTGAACAACACTTATAAGTGATATTTTGCTCCCCAAATGATGTTATAAACATCAATATATGGAGTATTTTATGGCACGTAGACCAAGAAGAAATCATTCAAATGATTTTAAAGCTAAGGTAGCACTTGCTGCGATTAAAGCAGAAAAAACACTTGCTGAATTGAGTGCTGAATTTGATGTTCATCAAAACCAAATTATCGACTGGAAAAATCAACTGATTTCAGCTTCCTCGCAAGCTTTC
>NZ_JAALGV010000112.1:0-909 GCF_011174875.1 Acinetobacter sp. GFQ9D191M | reverse complement strand
AACTTTAGGCATTTATTAAACTATTTAACCCGAATCGCGGATAAAAAATTGACTTGAAAAATAAGAGGACTAGAGCCATCAGTTGAGTTACCACACAAAACTTAAAACTCTAGTCCCGATGTTTAATAGTACCGAATTATTTTGCGTAATTGATGATTTCTTTCTTAAATTTGAAGCAACCTACTGGAATTTCCTTAAACAAAGTCGTCGTTTCTCCAGAGTCCGAACCGCTCACTTGAGTATCTCAGAAATCACTTTTATCGCGATCTGGTATAAATGTTCTCATTTCACTAATTTCAAAGCATTTTTCACATGGTTGAAACAGGATAAAAATCATTTATTTAAAAGCTTACCCTGTTACCAACGGATGATTCATCTGATTAATAGACATCAATTAGCTCTACACGCTTTACATGTGGCGCTAATGAAAGGCCAACGTACACAATATTTATGGATTGATTCAACAACTCTGCCAGTTTGTAAAAATCAACGTATTCAACGCCATAAATCATTAGTCCAAATTGCATCACGTGGTAGAAGCTCAATGGGCTGGTTTTATGGCTGTAAATTACATATTGTGATGAATCAATTTGGTGAAATTGCTTGTTCTGCTTTATCCAATGGACATTTGGCTGATATCAAAATGGTTGAGAGACTCGTTAAAGAGATGGAAGCAAAGTTGTATGGAGATCGTGGCTATATTAGTCAAGAACTGAAGAGTAGGTTGAAAGAGCAAGGTATTGATTTAATTACCTATCATCGAAAAAATATGCAGGCTATACAACTTTCTGAGTCAGATAAATATCACTTAAAACAGCGCAATAAGATAGAGACTTTATTCAGTTTATTGAAAGGTCAGTACAATTTAGTGACAAGCAAAGCACGTAGTGTTCATGGATTTCTAGGAGG
>NZ_JAALGV010000111.1:0-30869 GCF_011174875.1 Acinetobacter sp. GFQ9D191M | reverse complement strand
AGCCTGATAATGAAAAAAACCACGCTAAGGAATCTAAAGCTGTTATCAGTCTGATAATGAAAAAATCAACGATTAAGAATCGAAAGCTGTTATCAGTCTGATAATGAAAAAACCACGCTAAGGAATCTAAAGCTGTTATCAGCCTGATAATGAAAAAAACCACGCTAAGGAATCTAAAGCTGTTATCAGTCTGATAATGAAAAACACATAAGATATGGACACATGTTAGGCATATAGATTGAAAAAGTTAAAATATATTAAAAATAAAGTGAAAAAGTATTTTAAATATTTTTCAAATATTGTATTGTTTGACTTTACTTGAAAGGTGATTGAAAAATGCAAAAGAACTCAGGAAAAACTTATATTTGTACAAGCATCCATTTTAAAGGTGGTGTGGGCAAAACAACATCTACAGTGAATTGTGCTGCTAAGCTTGGAAAATTAGGTTATACGGTTTTAGTAATCGACTTAGATAGCCAACGTAATGCAACAAAACATATTTCAAATGTTCCAGATATTGACGATATAGATGGCACTCTAAAAGATATTTTTGAAAACTATAAAACAATTAACATCCACGATGTTATACAAGGTCCAGATAAAACCAACTTTGAAAATGTATCTTTGATTCCTTGTGCTAAAAACATTCGTGATGTTGAGATCAATATTCAACGTTCTAGTCCAGTTCCTAATGAAATTATTAGAAGTGTATTAAGAAAGATAAAAGGGGATTTCGACTTTATTTTGTTAGATTGTCCACCGCGAATGGAAACTTTAACTTTTAATGCTTTGTTAGCATCAAACAGTTTATTAATTCCATTACAGGGTGAATACAGTATTCAGGGTTTGGAAGATATACTTAACTCTATGGATGATTTAGAGACAAGCAATCCAGATTTAAAAATTCTATCGCCAGTACTAAACTTTTATAACAAGCGTAATACAGTGGATCTTACCTTGGCTGAAGATATTCGCAATGAATATGCTCAACCAAAATTACAAGAAAAACTGGTAAATAAGGAATTAATCTGTATTCCAAATGCTACGGTTTTTAGTCAAGCATCATATGTTAAGTGTTCCGTATTTGATCTGGATGCTGGAAAAGAAACACCAGCAAAACAAGCAATTAATCAACTTGTAGATCTAATGGTTTCTGAATACAAAAAATTATAAGGTGCTGATATGAACTTTAAAGACAAAGTAAAAAGCATGAAAAAAACACCTGTTGCTAATGCAACAGGGAGTGACGCTCAAGTTACTGATGTAAAAGAAAATACAGCGACTCCAGCCATAGAAGAGGGGAGTCTTAACCCACTAGCTAAGCGAGAAACAAAAAATATTGTTAGCGGATCTCATTTAGAATCAATCGACATTGATTTAATTGATCCATCACCTTATCAACCACGTATCATGAATAAACGTGTATATGAGAAGTTGCCAATTTTGGCTGCTGATATAGAAATTAATGGACAAATTAACCCAATTACTGTTCGACAGAAGGGTAATCGTTACGAGTTAATTGCTGGTGAGAGACGTTTTAGAGCAATTAAAGAGATTTTAAAGCTAAAGAGAATTACTGCTTTAGTTAAAACATCTATGAATGATGATAAAGCTGCTATAACAGCTTTATTGGATAATACTGCTAGACATAATCTTACAGATTTTGAAAGCATATTAAAAATCAAGCAATTATGTGAAGAGTTCGGTTATCCTTTTGAAAGTTATGAATTTGTTACTGAAAAATTTGCGATTGATAAGTCGAAGTATTTCCGTCTCAAATATATTCTAGACTTACCTGAGTTCATTTTGGACTCTTTGAACGAAGATCCTGAGCTAATTTCTGGATATATTGCTCAAGAAGTGAATACCGCAATAAATAAAGCTTTAGAAACTAAAACCGAAAAAGCAATTTTCGACTTGTTAAGACCAGAATGGGATAAATACGTTGAAGAATTTAAATCCACGGGCAAGCGTCATAAAGGATTTATAGCTATTTTGAGTGAAGAAGAAAAAGCAAATAAGGCGACTAAGCCTGAAAAAACTGAAGAAGCTACTACTGAAGAACAATCGAGTAAGAATAAATTCGATTTTAAAACAGATAAGGGCGTTAAATTTGGTTCTATGAGTTCTGAATGTGGTACCAAAGGTAAGAGTGTACTTAAGTTGCGAGTAGCCTTGGATGCCGATATTACAGAAGAGAAAGCTAGAAAAATTGAAGAGTTTTTTAAGAGCTTGAATGATTGAAGTTTCAAAACTTTGAATGAAAAAAACCGGCATTGCCGGTTTTTTTATAATAGATCTGGATTAAAAGTCTTGTTAAGCCAATCCGAATTACTTGGATTGGTTACTGGTTTTGATTCAGATACGTTTTGACTTGGTTTAGCATTGTTAATTTCGGATGTTTCGGTATTTTGAGATGTTTCAACGGTAGGGGAGTGGTCCTGAATGTTTTTATGTTCAGTATGTTTAGCTTCCTTTATCTTAACTGCTTTTTGAACAGGAACCTCCTTGCTCTTGATAGAATCAGTTACGGGCTTTTTAGGTGATTGTTCACTTTTCTCCTTACTACTTTCTGGTATTTGTATGGTGATATGATCAAGATACTTTTTTTCAAGATATTCAATATCATACACATAGTAAGCAGTATTAAACTTGGAGTATGTTTCAACACAAGTACTTAAACCAAACCTTAATAGGAAAGAATTGACAGAATATAGGCTTGCCATATCCTCATTAACTTCATACAACTTATAAAGGTATGAAAGCTCAATTAGAACCGCTATACCAGCATGTAAAACAGCAGTTATGTAATTTCTACGAAGCTTTCCTTGAGGATGTTTTTTAATTGAATTAAATAGTTTTTGATTTGCATTTTTATCTATTTTCATTCGTACAGGCTGTGCAAACATCTCGTCTATTTCATTTTGCACTGGCGCATTTAGAAAAATCTTCTGCTTGTCAGTACAAAAGATAAATCCCAAATACAGCAGACTTAAACTAAAAGCGTTTAAGTCTAGACCTGGTAGATTTCTATTAACACTACTAATCACATCAAGATCTTCTCTTGTTAAGTGAATTAATTGATAGGATAGTTGTATGTAGTTTGAATCTGTCATTTGATTTCTGCGTACATTTTATACATGTATTTAGCTAACTTATATAAACCTTTAGCATTGGCGTACTCTGGTGATTCTGCGATTCTTACGTTCGGTAAGTCGTACTTTTCTTTAATCTCTTTTTCAAGAAAAGCTGCACCGCCTCCACAAAATAATACTAATGCTAAATCATCTCCTCCACCGATCTGTTTAGAGATAAAGTTATTTAATTCGATCATGAATTCGTTTTTAGCTTGCTGAATTAAACCTGTAATATCTTTGGCTTGAGATCCTATACCATAATTTCCAGATTTTAGTGCGAAATCTAGCCAGTTAGCGTTAACCGTTTTATAGCCAGATTCAAGAATTAAGCTAGTGATTCGTTCATAGATGGTAAGAATACCAAGGTTACGTGATGTAGAACGATGGCCATCAAGCATGTTTCCTCCATCTAATGTGACTACAATATCAGTGGTTTTACCGCCAATATCGATTACAGCACATTCAGAACTTATTAAAAGATCACTATCTTCTGACCCGTTTCCGTGTACATCAATAATCTCATTAAAATAAGCTGTTTGAGCTTCACATTTAACAATATGTCTTTTAATGATATTAAGCGGTTTACCAGCTTTATGATCTTTTAAGTTGTAGCAAACATCACCATTGAGTAGAAAATTAGTTTTCATATCAATAAGTGGCATGTTTTTGGTTTTTTCAGGTGTGTAATAGCGACTAACAGGAAGTGAAGTAGCGATTGCAAACGCTCTACCATCATATGTTCCGATATGGTCAATATAGGCCTTAATTGCCTGGTGTATTAGTGCCTTGTTATATTCAGATGTCGGGTATTCATCTGTTCTGGTATCTAGAGGAACACTACTATTGATCTTCTTACCAACTGTATAAAGGTTTTCATTAACTTTAACCACATAATAGTCAGTAGATTCCTCTTCGCCAGTGAGGACTTTTCCTGAATAAGCAATACTAGGAATAGTCAGTTTGATTTCATTTCCATCTGGATCTAGACCAGCATAAAGCTTTGTACCGCCATGTCCATCATCAATACCTAGAACAATATAACGTTCTTCAATCGCTGGTTTTTCATTTTGAGTATTTTTCATAAGTTTACCTTTCAATTTTTCAAGATTTACAACGAGTAACGTCTTCTACCGCGTCTAGTGTATTTATTGCCCCCAAAAACTAAGCGTCTAAGAGCAGAGGGGATATAGCTGTATTTGTATTTAAATACTTTTTCAATAACCAATGTTGCTACTATCAAGCCGATGAAAAGCATAAGTTTGAATAAGGAAAACTTAATAACAACAGCTAGAAAAGGTATAAACAAATATCCGTTTAAACCGCCCCATAGGATTAGATTTAATCTAAATTGCGACCAGTGTGCATATTGATCATCCATATTCGCCTCTTAATAAATCAGTTTGTAATAGTAGTCTTCATGCAAACGACCAGCTTTGAGTAGATCGTCAGCTTGTTTCCTGAAACTCTTACTGATGTTTGGATCTGAACCATCAGAATTAATCATTAACTCTCGAATAAACTTCTGTTGAGCATGAATATCATCAATTAAAAGCAATTGTTCTTTAAGTTGAGGTGATAAAATTAAGTGTTCCCTTACAGCAAATACCTTGCCGTTCACATCTTTAACAAGACGTTGAGCAATCAATGTATAAACTGAACCAATAATGTCAGCTGCAGCCTGAAGATGTTCTTCATGCTTAAAGCGCTTCAACATACGTGGAATAATTTTGTCTACTGTGGTTGCGTGAACCGTTGCAAAAACAGGGTGGCCAGTTAAAGAAAGTTCTAGAGCTGCAGAAATTGTTTCTTTATCTCGCAATTCACCGATTTCAACTGCAGCAGGACGTCTACGCATCGCCTCTCTATTTGCATCCGCAAAAGTCTCGAAGTTATTGGGGATTTCACTTTGACTAACAATACTGTGTGTGCTTTCAATTGCGTCATACTCGTATTCGATAGGCTCATTGTGAGTTAAAATATTTCCACGAATATGAGTATTATTTTCCAACACATAGCGAATATTTGAAGCTAGTGTTGTACTTTTACCAGAACCAGTGATACCGCCGATGATGTAGCAACCATTGTGAGGTAGCGATCTATTGATGAAATCTTCATCTAAACCCACTTT
The DNA here is from genome assembly GCF_011174875.1 of Acinetobacter sp. GFQ9D191M. Classification (NCBI taxonomy): domain Bacteria; kingdom Pseudomonadati; phylum Pseudomonadota; class Gammaproteobacteria; order Moraxellales; family Moraxellaceae; genus Acinetobacter; species Acinetobacter sp. GFQ9D191M. The sequence goes on along the minus strand of NZ_JAALGV010000111.1, from coordinate 25,604 downwards.
TGAAAAGTGAGGGGGGATGCCAGAAATTGTACGTAACGTTATCTGAAAAGAATCTCCAGATCCACGATACGAAGTTCGAGATACGTTCACACGAAAGTTATAACGAGTTTCCTTACCTGAAGCGTCTTTCTGCAGAATACGATATGCCTTATTAATAAACTTATTATTAATAAGGACTAAGTAGGCATTTTCATCAGCAATCGTTCTTAGGATGTGTAAAGCTTCATCACGATTGATAATACGGTGTGTTAACGAATATAAGTCCAAGTCTTTCATCATTGTGATGGGGCGATCTGGACTAATGAAAATATCTGAAGCACCATGAGCTAATGCTTCATATAGAAGACTTTCAAATTCATCGCGACTTTTAAACCCTTGTTTCGGATCTTTGTATGTCGTTATGGCTGTTAATGTAGCCAAACCAAAACCACGACTAGAATCGTAGTCTTTGCGAATGTCTTTGGTAGCTGTCAGAATCTTATTTTCAGATCCTTTAATCTTGTTAACATCAAATAATGCAGATTTTGCTTTTAATGTCGAAACCTTCATTTGCATTTAAAACTTCCAATTGAGTTAGCGAACTTAAGGTTCGCTAACAAGGTTAATTTTTGGAATTTGATAGCTAGGTGCAATTTGTTCAGGTTGGAGAATTGGTTTCCAAGTTTCAATATTTGAATTGAACTGCGGTAATTGTTGGATTTGAAGCAATTTCATATCAAGAGCAATAGTGTCTTGTGTAGAAGTAACAGCCAGTGATTGACTGCTAATTGCTGGCATTGATAACTTGCCCTCTAAAACAAACTTATGGAAAGTAACCATCCCCAAATAATCTCGTTTAAGACGATCTACTGCATCTTCAACAATATTTCGGCCCTCAACTAAACCCATTTCATAAGACTTAGCAGCAGTCTCTTTCCATATTTTTCGTTCTTGTTCGTTAGCTGGTAACATTTCTTTCGGAATGAAAGTCACGTAATCAACATTGCTATCAAGTGTAGGGAAAACAAGGTACTGACGCCAATCAGGTGCACGAGTACTGAAACGAGCTTGTTTCAAGATTTTATAAGTCTGCTTAGTCGTCTTGTACGACATGGCATTAGGTGTCTCAGTTACATCTTTTGATTCAATAATAACCGGGGGAACAACAACACCTTTGATCATGTAAGGTTTAAAGTTAAAGATTGTATCAAGGTTACGCTCTTGGCTTTTGATGACCTCACGAGAGTTGCTTAAATACGTATTGATCCCTAACTTAATACCTTTTTGCTTAACCAATTCAAGCATGGCTTCATAACGAGCTTGCTGTTCAACATTACTAACATGAACTTCTAAAGAAGACTGGTTAGATGGGTTTAGTAGCTCTTGTAATGAAGCATTATTATAGTAGTCCATAAAAACTCCAGATATTTATAAAAGGATTTAAAGGGTGTTAGTTATAAGTCAATAAAATACTTTTATTTTGATGATCTAGAGTTATCGAAGCAGTATTTAAATATGCAGAAATATTGCGTAAAGCTTCTACACCCGTAACACGCTTTTTATTAAAATTAACAATTGGAAGCTCATGGGTAGGACCAGCTTCTACAAAACGGTATCCGTATTGGCTAGAAATACTTTTAATTAAAGGTATTGGATCGCCTATGTAGTCGATATTTAAAAGGTCATGGTTGATGCTACCTTGTTTCTTCTGAGCAGTTTGCATTTGAATTGCAGTAGAGTTCTTTAAATTCTGTTGTGCAATTAAAGCCTCTTGAGATGCTTCAGATATAATAGATAAAGGGCTTGCTACGTTTAATTGCGTTACATCACGACTAGCACATCCAGACATCATTAAACCAATTGCAAGAACGCTTAAAAGCTTTTTATTGTGCTTCATTTTTACTCCGGATTAAGTGGGTATAAAGACAAAATGATTTTAGTCTAAAAACTTTTAAAATGCACTTTATTAATTATAAAAAACCCCTTAAAAGGTATAAAGCCGACTTTTAGACACTCGCTTAAACCTAATTTATAAGCTTTAACGTATATCTAAGGCCGTTCTTTAGGCAGTCGTACCTGGCCTAAACAAGACAAATCTGTAAAAAATACTCTTTTTAGGTGCATTGTCTGTCCAAAACAATGCTTTTTTTTAGTAATACTTATCTGAAATGGAAATACAACGTACTTTTTTCAATCAATTATAGAGAATAAATGAGCTCTTATAGTTTGCTAGACGTCTTTTATAATCCTTTATAGTCTTATTCTTTCTTTTTATTATCTTTATTGTTCTTTTTTTAGAATAAATTTTATACAGAAAATAACAAACTAGATTTAGTTTATTTTTTACTTAAAATATTGTTAATACTGTAATTTATATTTTACAATATAGAAGTACATTAATAAAGATGTTTATATACTTTTTTAATTAACAATAAAAATATTAATGTGATTAATGCAATTTATTTATAAGTCAGCTTCTTTAATATTAAATAAATTGATAAAAACTGTTTGAAGAAAAAATTCATCTTGGTATATACCATTACTAATTTAAAACTTTAAAGACATTACAACTACTACTTATAAAAACCTACCCTATGGTTTAGTGCTGTGCATCTTAAATATAAAGTTTTACACCTTAAACACCAATTAAACTGCAATAATGATGTGCTTAGAGTCGTATTTATCCCTAAAAATTTAAGGCATCAGCACTGGCAAAAGACTATTGAAACTACGCATATCAAGCACTTCACTGTAAAAAAGGCCCACTGTGTTTTTATGATTTCTCAACTTCATTTTTTTGATTTTTCCACTGTACTAACAAGAGAGGAGTCAAAAAAGACATTTGCATTTATTGGGCTTAAAAGTGAAAAACATTTTGCTTAAAGTGAAAAACGTTTTAACGAGTACTTTTAGAAAGGTGTTTAACGTTGTAGTATGTGCTCATGTTTTGTATGTGGATTAAGGGTGGTAGTGGTGAGCAGTTTTGAGAATCCTAATAGCTATCCAAAGACATTAAAAGAATATACAAGTCGTATAGAAGATTTTCCGTATTCTACTAAGACTAAATATGATATTGAGCTTAAGCAAAAGATTGATAAACATTTAGATAGTTCAGAGCTAGATTTAAAAATGTTATATGAAAACATATATTCTGAATTTAAAACTAAATCTGAAAATGGATATTATGCGGAATCTACATTTAGAACATATCGTGCATATTTAGTATATGGAATCGGTCTAAAGCTTAATGAGCTAAATAATGGCTCTATTAATGATGAAGATATAGATGCTGGTTTTGATGAATATTTTTTAGAAGAACTATATTTAAGAATCATTAACACAAAATATACAGCTAACAAGGACAAACCTAAGCGTACTTCTGAGCTGAAAACAAAGTACTTTGAACGCACGTTTTACAACTACTTGGTAAGAGAATTCGAACATAAGAACGAGAGTAACACTAGGATTGGTGAGTTTGATCGGATGATGGTTGCTTTTGTTGATGCCAATCTTGTTGTTGGATTGCGTCCTGTTGAGTGGTTTTCCGTTTCATTCTGTTGTGCAGTAAAAGGACCAAAACTGATCATGATTGTGGAAAATGGCAAGGCTACACATGGTCGGGCTAATGGACTTAAAAGGTATTTAATACTTGATGACCTTAAACATGAAGATCAAGAAAAGATATACCTTTACTGGAACTTGCTAAATAGGTATGTGAGAAAGGTATCTAGTTTAAATAAAAGTAGTGGCTATACCTTTGGATGGGATGAAAAACAGACTTTTATTAAAATACTGCAAGAGCGTTTACGTTTAAGTTATATCAATTACTTTAAACTTAGAGGCAAGGTTTTAACTAATGAAGATCAACGACCTACTTTATACAGTACAAGGCATCAATGTATTGCAAATGCTAAGGTAAAGGGTATTGATAAGTTTGTGATAGCTGGTGCTTTTGGACATGCTGGTAAAGATACTGCTTCTAACTTTTATGGGCGAAAGTGGAGAGGCCATAGTGGTTTTAGTATAAAGCCTACTTTAGATTCTATTGAAAACGTTAATGGTAGCCATGAATTTGTTAAAACACTTTTAGCTAATAACCTAGATACCTTTTATTATTTTGATCTTAATATAGCAAATGAGTTTAATACCGACTATTATAAGGACGAATTAAAGTCGGGTTTAGTGATTGACTAAATGGATAACTCTAAAACTAATTTGACTACTTCAACATGGGGCTCTCCTTACGCTGAAGTATCAATAATAGGTAAAAGAAAATACGCAAGGCTTTTAAGAGTGTTGGTTGGTACGTTTGCCTCATTGTGCATTTTAACCGTTTTAACAACGCTTAGTTTTGTGGCTTTTAAACTCACCACAACAGATTTCGAATCTATGGTTTTTGATGACGGCACACCAGTTAAGTGTGTGCTTAGCTCTAAATCAGATCGTCCAATTCCATCTGTTATATATCAGCCAGCGAAATAGGAGTGCTGTTGTGTCTAAAGACAAATCTAATGAAAACGCTGAAATAGGTTCTTGTGATCCTAGTCTTTGGCTAAGAAAACAGGTGGATGAAAAAGATAAGGAGATTGCAAAGTTAAGACGATGGCTTGTTTTCGTGTTTTTCGCTTTTATCGTGAGTGCTGTTCTTGCGATGATTATTTTTGCTGCCTTTAATGCATACCCTAAAGTTAAAGCTGTTCAAACAGTAGATAACTCGGTTATCTGTCCAATCGAAGCATCAAAAAACCCTCGCGTTACTGACGTTGTTATTTCTGAATTCGGTAAGAGTGCAATACTTTCTGTCTACAACTTTGATTTCTTGAACTGGCGTGACGTTATTAACAATGCTGGTTCAATGTATTTCACTGAGGGCGGTAAAGATTCATTGATGAAGCAAATCGCTCAATCACAAACAGTTGGCACAATCGTACAAAACAACCTAACGATGCGAACTACTGCTACTGATGTTCCACAAATCGAAAACCGTGATTTACATGCTGCAGAACCTAGTTGGACTGTTCGTGTTCCTATCACTACTCAATTCTTTTTAGGTGACAAACAACCTAAAGAGACTCACCGCTTCATTGCGACAGTTACTATTGTTGAGCATCCACGTTCTTATCTGAACTACAACGGTATTGCTGTTAAGACAATTACGTTAACTCCAGCGCGTTAATTGGATGAAACTTATGAAATTGAAAAAATTATCTTTGGCTCTTTTTGCTTCTACTGCATTAACTACAATAGTTAATGCTGCTGATATGCCCCCGAATACTTTTGCGGATGCTCAATCTCCTTTGGTTGCACCTGAGGTAGTTGATACAGCATCGGAAATTGACAGACAGGTTCACAACCTTGTTGGTTTGCAGTTCACACCTGAGCAAACAAAAATAGTTAAAGGACTTTTGTTGCAACAAAAACGAAGCCTTTCTAGTCCTTATGTAAATACGCCACAAGCGAAAACCCGTAGTTTGGGTATTTCATTAAACCCTGGTGAGGAACCGCCAGTAATTCGTTTAAGCGCTGGCATGCTATCTACTATTGTCTTTACCGATTCTTCAGGAAATCCATGGAACATTGAAAAGATTTCTTTGGACCGTGGACGTTTCTCAGATGGTTTGGGTGAGCAAAACGAAAAAGAGCCAGATGAAATCCCTGAAACTAACATCCTTTCAATCGAACCATTAGATCCAGCTGCTTTCGGAAACGTAACGGTCACATTAAAGGGATTGGGTGCTCCAGTAATTTTGATGTTAGCTACTGGCCAACGTGATTTAGATGTTCGTGTAGACGCACGTATACCTGGTCGAAGCCCAACAGCCAAAGCTATGTATTCAACAGGCAATCAAACATCGATTATTCCAGATGGTGTGAGTTTGCAATTTATGGATGGCTTGGCGCCTGAAGGTGCTGTCGAAATGCGAACCGATAGTCCTAATGTCCGTGCTTGGAAGTTTGGTGGCTATATATATGTGCGTAGTAACTTTGGTGTTATTCAACCAGCCTTTTTGAGTTCTTTCCGCGCTAACAACGGTATGAAGATCTTCCGTTATGAAGATTCTGAAGATCTGAAATACATCACATTTTCAACGACTGGCGGTACACCTAAAACTGTTTACCTCGAAGACGCATTTTAAGTCATTAAGTGAGAAGTAAAAATGGATTCAACGAACCAACAAAATAACCCGAATGACATTGAAGAGAATTCTAGTCGTAGCACTGAAGTAGGTACTACCGATGAAACTATTATTTCTGCAAACCAAGTTCATTCAGAAGAAGACCAACCTAAAAAACTGAAAAATACAAGTATTAAAACTGCTAACAAAAAACGTGTTTTTGCAGATACGCGCTTTCGCGTTGTTGCAATTATTGGTTTGGTAGTAGTTGGTGGTTTAGGCTTTTTTATGTTTAACCCAATGGGGAAAAGTGACCAACTAGCTTTAGATAATCAGGTTGCTATTGCTACACCAGAAATCCAAGGACAGGGTACAAATGTTATCCCTCCTGAATACGTAGAATATGAACGTCAAAAACAAGCTGAAGAAGCTGCTCAAGCTGGCAAAAATGGTGAAAGCTATTTACCCGAATTTAAAACAGTTGCAACACAAGATCCAAACGGCGATCTGAACGATCAGAACTTTATTACAGGTCCAAATGGGCAACCTGTAAACGGTTCTGCAAAAGGTGGTACACCAAACATTACGCTTGAACTTGACCAGATGGCCAGAGCTAATATGGCAAATCAAGGTGGTGCTTATGGTGGCGCATTACCTCAACCAACTAGCGGTGGTCTACCACAACAACCACAAGCACAAAACGGTGCTAATCAAAACGCACCGATTTATCAAACTAACTACGCGCAACAATATGAACATGCTTCATCTGCTGCTAATGATGTTGCTAATGTATATAGCCAACAAGCAGCTGCTAATGCAGAACGTAATGTTGCAACGCGTGAATTAAGTCAAACTGCTTTTGTTGATCAACTTGCTGCGTTTTCTAATACAAAGAACAAGGTCAACGGATATTCAACATATAAATATTCACACAACACTAAAGCATCGGAAGGGCAACAAAACCTTGGAAGCTTGAACGTTGCGAAAACGACTAGCGAATCTACTAAAGGACTAGCAATCATTAAAGCTGGTACAACAATGAAAGCGCGTTTAGATACAGGTGTGAATACTGATAAAGGTAAAAACCTATTTGCTACTGTTATTGGCGGTAAATTTAACGGCGCAAAACTTATTGGTACTGTTGGTCTGAATACTGCGGATATTGAATTTAACTTTACCCGTATGTTGTTTAAGGGCGAAGAGTATGCAATCCAAGTACGAGCTTTAACTCTTGGAACAAAACAATCGGGTATGGCTGATAAAGTCCAAAAACACACTTTGCAAAAGCTTGGCGGTATGGTTACTGCTGGAATCTTTGAGGGGTACGGACAAGCCTATCAAAACATTGGTACAACCCAAATCACAAATACTGGCAATGTTGTAAGCACGAAGGAAGAGCCAAACGATAAAGAAATTGCCGGGAACATCATTGGTAACGTTGGTACGGAAATGGCGAACATGGCACGTACATCAACAGTTCGACCAACTACGTATATCGTTAACAGCGGAAAAGTATTTGAAGTCTTTTTTGATGCTGACGTAACAACACCGAAAAGTAAGGGGTAAGCGAAATGTCTGATAATCAAATGACTGCTGAACAGGCAAAGAAAAACCTAAAAGATGCTGAAGGCAAACCCCAAAAAGGCGAAGGTGGTGCGAAGGGTGGTATTCCTCCAAAACTTCTTATTGTTATTGGTGTTATTGCCTTAATTATGATTGGTACTTTCTTTTGGATACAAATGAGTAAACCAAAAGACGTCAGCACGGCAGTTGCTCCAGAACAAACACCAGAATCCATTGATACTGTTGGTCAAGGCATTCAACAAACACAAGCAACATACATCCAAAATCAACAACCTTTAAAGGACAATAGTATTGCTGATGATACGGCGTTCATTGTTGATGAAAATATTGTGTTTAAAGATCCTACCACTGGTCAATACATGATTATGTACAAATCCATGTCGTATCCGATTGATTCTGATCTAGGAAAAGAGGCAATTAGCTTCTATCAAAGTCAGGGTACGAATGCACTTGTTTTATTACACCGTTTGCAAGAAAAAGAGCAAGCGCAAGGGCAAATACAAAACGGCGAACAAACTGCAGTTGCTCAATCAGAAACCAAAATCAAAAATGAACAACTGAAAGCTGAAAATGACGATCTTAAAAACCTTGTTGAATTGCAAGAACAGGCAATTAAGGAATTAAAGACTAGTTTAATCACAATAGCTAAAGACCAGACTAAGCAAAAGGCTTTAAGTACATCGGGATCTAAAACCTTATCAATTCCAAAAGGTGCAAAACGTTTGGATGCTTTTGCGGTTGTAGGCGATCGTGCTTGGATGACAGATTCTCAAAACCATACATATACAGTCTATGTAGGTCAGAAGATGCCAGACAATCGCACGGTCTATGCTGTTGACGAAAACGAACAAGCCATTTGGGTGAAATAAGGAAAATAGCGTGGATGCATTAGATATAGTTAAAGCGATATTAAACATATACGGTCCACTACTAAGCTTTATACGCATTTGCTTTGTTGTAACGGGGTTGGTGATTACTGGCACGGCGCTTTTTGACTTAGTGCAAGCATCATCACCTCAACAAAAGTTCTTTGGTCATGGAATGAAAGAGCCTACCACTGGTGGGGCATTGTTGAAGATTCTTATCGGTGGTGCTTTTGCATCACTTGGATATGACGGATATATCATTGGTGCACTAGGTTCTTCATTGTTTGGTGGTAATGGCATAGAACTTGTAACGGTACAAAGTTACTTGCCTGATGCTGGTGCTAATGATTTAGGTGCATATATCGTTACGGCGGTTGTAGGTTTTACGCAACTGGTAGGGATTATAGCGGTAGCTCGTGGCTTATATGGTTTTGTAGAGAAAATTGATGCTCAAGGCAATGCGACATACCGCAAAGCATGGGTTTTAATTATAACAGGTGTATTATGTGTATACGTTCAGGACGTACACGATGTCTTTGTTAATACCTTTGGAACACAAATAGGAGGAACCTTTTTTACAATATTTTAAACAATCTTCTTAAAATAGGGTGAGAGTTTCTTAAAAACATTGTATAAGATATTGAAGATATTTAACGAGAAGTTTAAAATTAAGCAACTTAAAGCAATAGGGTTTTAAGAATGTTTAATTACAGTGCGGAGATTAGCTCCCGTATATTAAATAAAAGGAAAATGCCAATGGTATCATTAGTAAAACACTCAGTTCGCACTGTAAAAGCGACTGCATTCCGCGCAAAAGTAATGTTTTTAGCCTTTGTTTCTGCATTAATGGGTCAAGTTGCATATGCAAACACTGGCACATGGAACCCAGGTGGTACAGCTTATGGTAAACACAATGCTGGTTCTGATGCGAATGAAATCTTAGGTCGTGGTGAAACATTAGGTCAAAACGTTTATAAATTCTTAATCGTAGTGTTCATGGTGCTTGGTTTAGGCTTAGTTGGTACTGGTTTGTATATGATGTATACATCAGAAGAAGATCAACAAAAGAAAAAGAAAACTGCTTGGATCTGTATTGGTGTAGGTGGTGCGTTATCAATCGTAGGCTTCATCATGTTCTCTGCTGCGAACACTATTACGGGTAGTGCGTAATATAATAATAAATAAGTTTAAAAGCGTGGCTTAGGCTGCGCTTTTTTTATTTTAAAAATAGTATATACATGTTTTAATTAGACCTTACTTAATAGTATTAAGGGGTTTAAGTGAAACATATAAACCGTAAGTTTGGTATTTTAAGACCTATTAACGGCGTAAACGACAAGCAAGAGATACGTCAAGATAAAACTATCCATGATGGTTTTAAAACCAATGAGACAATAAAGCAAATAATGTCTTCACAACCAGCTAAATGCTATTTTTGTGATTTCTATGACGAATACTTTTTAGAGCCACATCACTTAGACGGCGATCATAGCAACCATACGGCTGAGAACATTGTAGCGGTCTGTACGCTATGCCATGCACAAAACCACATCTTTGCACTATCACTGGAAAAGAAAGCTGAAATATGCGTATTGAGTACGAACATACCTCAAGAGATCTTTAATCAATATCAACGTGCATTACTGGTGTTATCGCATAAGTCTGACAACCAAGATCCTGAGCTTGCTAAGTTCGCACGGCGACATCGCCAAAGCTTGCTTGTAGAGCCGTTAAAGCGCCATCAACGCCCTAATCCTACAAAGATGTCTGAAGCAGAATACGCACGTAATATGTTTGAGGATATACAGGCGTTTAATGCGATTAAGACACGAACCCAAACAATTGATACCCAACTGTACTTCACGGACATTAAGTTCAACACAATGGCTGAATATGAAGAAGCCAAGCAAGAAGATATGTTGGTAGCGAACGTTGATTACGTAGACCAGCTCCGCAAGTACAAAGAGTGGTATTTGAATGCCATCAAAGAGAACAAAAACTTTTCTTTGTATCAACTCGCAAAAGCTTTGGAAAAGGTATCAGACGAAGCATACGAGAGCTTTAATCTGCCAAACCACTACATAGTATTTTCCCCGAATATCTTTACTGACGAGCAGTATGAGTACTACCAAACACTAGATGTATTTAAGGGTTTGGGTGATAAGTGAGTTCACATAAATGACAGAATGCTTAACAGATACCGAATACATAGATATGAGCTTAGAAGACGTTATATCGGGCATAGTGTTACAGCCATTTAAGCCTGACATAGTGAATGATATAGCGGTATTGGATAGCGTATTTGAGACGGACATATTGAATGATGATGAATACTCATTTATTGGTCCATACATCTACAAATATTGGGAACTTGGGATAGATGCACTACCAAAGGAAACGCACGATCAGCTATCGATATTTCGCTTATGCGTTATAGGTACTGAGGCTTTCAACTTCCTGAACGATTTGTATATACCAACGACTCGCGACACTGGTCATACATCTAACACGCTAATGCTACTCCATGTTGTACATATAGCGATAGGGAATCAGACAACAACTGGTGAAGACTCAACGGGGCATTTTCAAGATCCACTGATTAAAGCGCTACTGTTGATGAATATCCCCGTTAACAGCGATTGTTTGCTGTTGGATGACACTTTGGTACACCTAAACAAAATAACGGCGCTGAGTGGCTTAGACGTTGAAATACAGGTTAAGCAAAGTGTGAGTGTGAAGCATAAGAAATTACTAAGCACCAACTTTGGATTTGACAATCCATTATCAATTATAAGCGTTTTGGAACAAAAGAAACTGTCTGAAGAACTGACACGCTACTTTCCGATGATACATCTACCAACGTCCGTAGAAGATGCGACAAACCAGATAGATACGGGCAACTTAAAAATGAGTTCGCTGCAATCTTTTTGTATATACCAAAACTTAAAGCTATCGGTGTCTAAAGTTTTCCACGAACAGGGCTTATACCAGAACAAAGAGATCTACATAGAGCTTGATAAGGTTCACTTCCAACTTAAAAATACAGGTTCCTTAAACTTCAAGGTGGGTACTTTAGGTGAAAGCCAAGAGGTTTTAGAAACGGCGTTTTGGCAACTGCTTAATAAGGGTTTAGTGTTTGACCTAAATAGTTTTAAGAAGTATGTCGAATTAAAAGAGGACGAAACCGTTAAAACTGATGTATTTACTAATTCAAAAAATGATAATATCCCTTTTAACAGTACCTACTATGAGCTTTTATTAAGGTTGGTTTTAGATACAAGCTTAAAACCCTCTGTAAAAAGTCTTGAGGTCGCAATTCAAAATAAGGATTTCGACAGTGCGATTAACGTTTTAAGAGAATTACCGTTTTTTAGTGCTTAATGCTTAAAGGCATGTCTAATCAAAGATAGACGTAGAAAGGTGAATAAAGGTGTTTAAATGAGTAAGAAGAAAGCTGAGAAGTCTGGTTATAAAAAGACTGGTTACTCCAAGATTGAAATTATATTGATGTTATTCCTACAAAGCATGAAAGCTGACGTAGAGGATTATTGCGATTTAGAAACAGTATCGGACGAACATACGTTTGTCACAAAAACTGGTACAATGATTACGATCATCGAATACAAGGGGATTAAGAGTTTAATTAGTGGTGATGCATTCAGCCGTCAAATTGGTTTGATGACGAGCAACATGCGTAACTACTTCAAAGACCGTGGACATACGATTCATCTAGCGTTCAAAGTAGACCATGAGACGCCATTCGCGATTCATGACTTGAATGCCATGCAAAAGGCGACCACGGCGCGTTGTGCGATGAATCTAGACATCATCATTGATGAAATGACAGAAACCATTTCAGGCGGTGTATTTAACGAAAGCTGTTATATCGCTTTAATCTCTGAGCCAACCTTACTATCGCCAATCGATAAGGCTCAAGACTCAAAAAACCGTAAAAAGCTACTGTCGCAAATTACAATGCCAAGTACGGTCAATGCTCAAGACATGCTTAAATCATCGGACAGCTTATACGTACACCATGAGTCTTTTGTCTCACAATTCTTAAACTCACTCTCAACTGAAGAATTTCCAGCAATCTATGAAGTATTGAATGTTGTTGAAGCTGGTCTAGCGATTAAAAAACAAATTGCCTCACATTCAACTTCAGATGACTTCACCTTGTCTGTGCCGATGCTGAATACACGCTTACCGATGCGTTGGAAAGAAATACCATCAGAACATGATGCGTCACACGTTTTGTATCAACCGATCTCAGAACAACTCATGACGAATGCGATCTTACCTGGTACAAGTCAAGGTTCATTCTATCCAGTGGGAAGTGTTATCACTGACGGCGTTGTATATGCTCCATTGATGGTAGATATATATCCAGCGAAGACGAATACGTTTGAAACGCTATTCCGCTTATTACACCAGGCCAAAACGCACGACACTAGCGGTAACATCCGTTCTATCCCATATGCGGTGAGTTACTGTATTACTGGTGATGGTATGGCTGGAACCATGATGAAACGCACGTTATCAAGCGTTATTCACTTTATGACGGCACAAAACAAAGCCATTCGTAATGCTGGTAACATTTTGATGGCCACTAAAAATGACCTAGATCAAGTAGACACTGTTGCTGGTCTGCAAATGACCATGATGACATGGGCACCAAATACCGAAGATGGTGTAAACATTCTTGTAGGACGGCGCCAAAAGCTTTGGAAGAGTTTTGAAGCGTGGGGCGGTGCAAAAGTCATGGAACAGGCTGGCGATCCTATTTTGACTTGGGCATCACATATACCGGGCTTGATGGTACGTAATCACGCACCTATTTCACCGGCACCGCTGTTTGATGTGTTCTACATGTTACCGCTGACACGTATTAACTCACCATTCCATAAAGGGCATCAGCTCAACAAAACCTTAGACGGTAAACTGATTATTCTTGATTCGTTCTCAAATGAAGTGACTGTATGGACGACTATTAACATTGGTAAACCGGGTACGGGTAAATCGGTCACAATGAACAAAGGCATGCTTGAGGACATCATGATGCCTGGTAACGAGCGTATCCCGTTGACCTATATTGTCGATGTGGGTGAGTCAAGCCGTGGGTTAGTAGAAACAGTGCAAGATTCATTGCCTGAAGAGCTACGTCACTATGCCATCTATAAGCGTATTAAAAACTCAAAAGAAGAAGCGATTAATCCGCTTGAATTCAGTATGGGCTTACGCTACCCGTTAAACTACGAAATGCGTCAAATGACAGCGTTTTTAAGTTCATTGGTAACACCGCCTGAATTGAAAGGGCAACCAGCCAAAAATACTTCTGACGTTATTGGTGCGGTCCTACGCCGTACATTCTATTTTGCTGATGATACGAATGCTGATCATAAAGCACGTAAGTACATGCGCTTTGCAGATCCAGAACTAGATCGCATCATGGAAAAACACGGACTGATTGAGCCACATTCTGAACAAGGTAAGGATATTTCTTATTACGCTCTACGTGACCTTTTCCATTCTTTGAATGAGATCCGTGGACGCACGTTGGCACACCGTTACGCAATGCCGACTATTGGCGATATGATTGAAACCCTTTCTGATTCATCAATTTTAGATGTTTGGAGTGATGTTCATATTGATAATGAACGAGCACTGGACTTTTTGGCGCATCAGATTATGGCTGCACAAAATACCTATCCAGCATTCTTCTATCACACTAACTTTGACATCGGTAACGCTCGTGTAGCTTCTATCGACTTAAACGAAGTTGCGACATCATCAGATCCTAAAACTACATCTCTATTCTTCCAGATTGTACGGATGTTCATTAAGCGTAAGTTCGCCGTGAGCCGTGACGATATTCCAAAATTCCCACAAGCTTATCGTGAATATGCAACCCAACTGATTAATGAGCTTCTTGAAGACCGCAAAATTATGTCTTATGACGAATTGCACGTTGCGAAAGGCGATCCAATCCTATTAGAAGAATTGGCTGAAGACGCACGTACATTGCGTAAATGGGGTGCTCGTCTTAACTTGGCATCACACAAAGTAGAAGACTTTAAAGACTTGGTTGGCTTTGCTACGGCGTATGTGATTGTCGATCCTGGTACACGCGAATCTCGTGAAGCTATTCGTGACAGTATCGGTCTAACTCAACTAGAAATGGATGCTCTTGGTTCAGGTAACGTAGGTTTCTCAGATCAAGGCTTAACGTACTTCAGTAAAATTAAACTCGAAAAAATGGAATGTTCGGGCTTATATACCGTTTCACTTGGTCCAATCCTTTTATGGTCACTCAGTACACATCCCGATGAACGTGCGCTCCGTAACTACACGTATGACCTTATCGGTGAACGTGGTAAGGCGTTGAAGGTCCTTGCACAATTTTACCCAAAAGGTGCGAAGAACCAGATTAAGACACGGCGTACCATGATTGAGAAAAATGCCAAAAATAAAGGCACGGACTTTGACGAAAACAAAGCAACTGCTTCAGTGATTTCTACCATGGCACAAGAGATGGTTGTTGAATATCAACGCTATGAACTTGAGCAAAACATGAAGAAAAAATTACTGAACCAACGTAAGTCTGAAGCTGTTTCTTCTTAACTCCAATCAGCTATATAGATTTGCGTTAATTGGTATATACATTGAAGTGCTTGGAAATGGGTAAGGTCGTTAAACAACGACTTTGCCTATTATCCTGAAGATAAAAGAGTAGGTCGCAAAGCATGGCTTCTACACAAAAATACGGCACACAAACAAAGTTCAGGCCAAGTTCGCTTAAGCGTGATACACGATCAGGCTTAGAGAAAATCCATTTAAAACTTACAGCGCCAGACGGCGCTAATTATTTGGTTGGCGTTCTTGGTGCTATTGCAGTTATTTTGTTTGTTGTTCCGTTTGGCGGTGAGATATTTATAGGGATCGCGTATTACCTATTAAAACGCTACACACATCCGAATGATTACTTTTTTGAGTGGCCATTCCGTGCGCCGTTGCATTCAAACTCACTGGATGCGTCAACTGACATTACATCACGCGTAAAAGATGACGTACTGGACAATCCAAAAGCCTTTTTGGAATACGCACGTACCAATCGCGATAAGCTACAAGGTGAGGGTGTGACTTACCTTGGTCGTTGCCGTGAAACTGGTCTACCTGTTTATGCATCTAACTCCGATGACCGTACACATCAAATTGTGTTAGGTACTACGGGTTCGGGTAAAACAGAATACATGCTAGGTAACTGTGCCAACCAGTACGTACAAAACTCAGGTTATATCTTTGTAGACGCAAAAGGTGATACCAAGGCTCAACAAGACCACTATCGTTTATGTAACCGCTTTGGGCGTAATGAGGATCTATTAACGATCAACTTCATTACCTCAGGTCGTAACATGCTACGTGCACAAACCGACAAGATGACCAACTCAATGAACCAAATGAGCAACACCAGCTCAGGGATGTTGATTGAATTCTTGATCAACTTGCTTGATGACTCAGGCGGTGGCGGTGGTGACATGTGGAAAGGTCGTGCGATGGCCTTTATCGCCGCACTTACACGAGTTTTGGTCTATCTACGTGACAATGGCTTCATTCAGCTTTCACCAAAAGTATTCACGCAATACATGGAACTTGAAGCACTTGAAGAATTGGTATTTTGTCATAACGATAAATACGGGATTGACTTTGAACGTGTGGCTGAACAACTTCAAGGCTACCTCGTTTCATTACCTGGTTATTCAAGCAACCCTAAAAAGTTAAAGAAACAAGAAACCAAAACCCGTGAGCAACACGGTTATATCACCATGCAGTTAACCAAAGCGATTAACGACTTGACGTTTAACTACGGTCACATCTTTGGTGTAGAGCATGGCGGTGATATTGATATTTTTGACGTTGTACTTAACCGCCGTATCTTAACTGTGCCATTACCAGCTCTTGAGCGTTCACCAGACTCACTCAAAATGCTCGGAAAATTAATCATTGGCTCAATTAAACAAATGATGGCTGGTTCCCTTGGTAACAAAATGGAAGGTTTACGCCGTGCCATTATTGACGCACGACCAACCAACGCCACTACTTCATTTAAGCTATTTTTGGACGAATGGGGCTACATCGTTATTGTCGGTGCTTCGGTTTTACCAGCTCAGGCACGTTCGCTTAACTTCTCTATTACGTTCGGTGCTCAAACATTTGAAGATATTGAACGTGGATCTAAAGAGGAAGCAGCTGCTACATGGGGTAACACGACCGTTAAAGCCATTGGACGTACTACTTCGGGTGCTGAAAGTACAACATACAAATTGGTTGATGGTTTTGCTGGTGAAGAGTGGCAAGGTAAAGTTAACTCAATCAATATGTATCAAGGTCTAGTATTCAACCGTTCGGTACCACAAACAGAAGTCCAGTTCGCCAAAGAAAAACGTGTGACAATTGAACAAATTGCCGGACAGCACAACGGCGAATTTACCTTGCTCATATCAACTAAAGGGGAAGGTGGTAAAACTTCAGACGTTAAAATCGTATCAATGTTGGCGTTCTATGTGGCTGGTGATCAACCCAAGTACTTACGCTTAAATGACCTTTGCCCAATCTTCAATATCCAAAAATCTGAAATCTACGATCCTACTTTAAAAATTGAAGACTTCATTCATGAGATTGAGGAAAAACACACGCTACTGACAGACAACAATTCATCTGCCAATGTCACGGCGCTTGGTGATTTTGAGATCTGCAGAAAGCTCAATAACACCTTGTACGAAAACAACAACACGGTAAAAGACTTTACTCAAGATTTTGTACATCAGATTCTTGAAGCAAGACGTCTTGAATCCATCACACCTGAAGGGATGGCACCTGGTCAAAGAACAGTAATGTCTTCGTCCACGGCGAAAGGTGAAATCTCCAAAGAACAAAAACACCGTGAAAGTATTGTTTCAGCACAAAAAGAAGCAAACATTAAAGACCAGATTATTGAGAAGCGAAAACAGTTCCAGTACTTCGGTAAAGATTCTGACATTTCACCTCAAGTACAAGCTGGTGCTTACAACAATGCGGATCTTGATGCTGAATTTAATATCTATGGTGAACGTATAAGCGAACCTGAACAGGCTCAACAGGAAAGTGATGTTGAAACTGTGACTCGCGCCGTTATCACACCAATGAACCTAGACAGCTACTATGATGAATTGAAAGAGATCCTAACAGGATATGACTTAACCGTTGCGCCAATTACTGAATATCAGCTTGTTCAGATACCACGCCATGTAAAACCTGAAGATCAGACACAATACATTGCGGAAAACAAAGCCAGTCTTGATCAAGCCATCTCACATAGCACTAAAAATGAAATGGAATTCGTAGAACAACAGTATGCAGCTAAGTTTGAAAAAGCTTTGATGAAAAACCCGTTCTCGCACGAATGCGTTACTTTTGAAAAATTGTTGGTGATACTTGGTTCAAAAGGTTCTTCAGCTTCATTACGATCAGGCATTACAATCAAAAAAAAGGATGACTAAACGCATCCATGTAGAAGACATAAGGCTGGTTATCCAGCCTTTAGTTTTTTTGGGTGAGCTGTTTGTACTTAATACGCCTTAATTCATCACTCGGCATGTATTGGGCTATTTCATATTCGCTCTTATACGGCGTTTCATTGAATATGGCCAATAACAACAACTGCGACAGCGGAATGGCTTCAGGCACCATCATTTCGATTAAGCGAAACTTTTCAGACGCATTCACATCAAATGCAACCAATAGCGCCGTATATGGAATGTGGCGATCTGCAAGTGATAAATCGGGGTAAATAGGTTGGTCCTAGTGCTAACGTTTGAAAGTCATACATATTCAAGCAAGAGATAGCTTTAGGTACATTGGATAGGTTCACGGCGTAAGATTCAATGTTTGAACACATATTGGCATCCAGTTTGGTTTTAACCCTAGTTTAGATGCATTTTAATATAATAACTTAGTTTTAACGTGCGTATTCTTAAACATAACTAAACCACTTCTTAAAACCTTGTTTTGTTTTAGGCTTAATCGGTATATACCATTTCATAAAAAGTTTAATGAACTGTGTTTTACCCTTTACAATCCTTAATACATCAATTAAATTGCCCTTAAATCACATCCAATATACAGGATATAGGCAATGACTAAAGAACAGCTAGACGACTTACAAACACTTGGAATGACTGACTATAAAACACGTTTACACGTTAAAGGTGTGCGAATTGTTGAAGTGCAACAGTACTCAAAGTCTGTCGATAACAACGCCGTACAACCACTTGCAACTAATACCACTCAACCGCAATTCTTAAATTAATTTTCCAAAAAAATACTTATAAGCACTTTCTGTATTAATATATCTTTATTAGTTTTAATAAAGCATTAATCAATGGAGTGCTTAAAATGTTAGACACTTTACTTTCGGTATTTTCAGCAAAACATAAGCTTTATAAGAATCTCAAGTTAAAACCCTTTATTGATACCCGTTTAGTCAATTCTGACAGCATCGCCATGACCGATGTTTTCCCTTTTCATCAAATCAAAGATTCTCTTTGTATGACTGGTATATCTCCTACTAATTTTGTACCAGGCAAAAACATTGTTTTGAATCCACATGCCAAAGATAACGATTCCATCAGCTACCTTGGTCAAGATACGCAAAATCATAAGCCGTTCTACATCTCTACCTTTGCTGAAGAATTGGCTGAAGTATTTAATCCGATTTTTGCAGAAATCATTCATCTTGAAACACCATGCTTACTTGACCTATCTGAAATTGGGGGCTTCTCAAATTCCAAGTCGGATTTAAGCCAGTACCGTAGCATTGATGATTTTGTAAAAAACGCATGCCCTGATTACATTAGTGATGTGAGTATGGAAAATTTAGATCGAATGTTGTTATGGCCAGAAATCCGTTTATTGAACTCTCCAGATACAACCACTGATCAATTTTTTATCTATGGCTGGAGTCCTAAGATTTTTGTTCAAAATGCTGGTGGATCACATCACATGGCTGCTGCACATTACTTGGCTAAGAAACTGAGCCAATGTGTGCCGATTCAAGGCAAAGTAAGTTTGAATCTAATCTCAAGTAAAGCACTTCAAAACTTTGATTCAAAATACGCTGCGTTCGCCGTGCCAGATGATGCATTGATTGATATGGGGAATGATTTATCAGAATCAGGGCTTGAATATCAGCTGGTGTTTTTCCGTGAACGTGAAGTTAATTTTATCTTCTTCAAAAAGAATGATCAGAATGCCCGTGTTATTTCGCTATTCAACAATCTGCATGCTTCATTGAATGGTGCATTAAAGTCGGCGGTTCAAGCGCAATTCAAAAATGAAGCACTACTCACAGTCATGAGTGCTAACCTCTCTGATACATCAGAAGATCAATTCTTTAGCACACGACCTCACTTGGCTGAGATCTACAATCACGTTCAAAACGAAATTTGTTTGAGTGGTCCTAAACCGACTAGCCCGACAATCTAAGGGGTAGGGAATATGGATCACCAATCATCAACTACACCACATGCACTCATTCTCGGTCTGACACTTGAACAGGCCATTTCTGTTTTAGCAAAGAAACCCGTTGATGCTACCCACTACAACTATCTTGAAGATGACGAGTACAACACCTACGTCATGATGAAACCTGAGTGGACTAGCCTCAACAAACATGCCTACCTACATGTAGATGGCTTAACCCATGAGCGTAAATGGATGTTTATGCCGAATGCTTCAGGTGAGTACAACTTGCTAGAGGGCTGTATTGACCTGTTTGAACTTAACCAGGCCATCGAACAGCAATATCTTGTGTTTGAACAATTCCTGAATGGCCACGGCGCACCGTTCCGCAAAGTTGGTGAGAAGTTTTCTTTTGTCACTCAACTTCTCTTTGATGCATGGGTGATAGATCCAGAACGTGCGATTCAAAAACTTCATGAGATGAAGGAAACAAAAATCTCATTACAAGTGCCTTTGCTTCATGGGGATAGTCAGCATGATTGATACGCAAAATACTAATGAAAACATTGCTTCAGAAATTGAAGCTCGTAGCGCTTTTGAAAATAGATACGGCGTGGTCGGTAGTCTGTTGGCCAGTGGCAACTATTCTTCTTGGGTGCATCAGGCGAAATGGGAAGCTTTTCGTGATGGTTGGATGCAAAGTGAAGTAGAAACTAAAAAATCTATCTATCAAATGCAAACACCAGCCATCAGCGATGACCAATTGGAAGTGGAAAAATTACTGCAGTTGCTCGATGACTTTTGGAATAAGAAATGGGGCGATTGGAAATCATCTGCAGATATGGTGGCGCAAGGTGAGGCAAATGCCTATGAACATGCGAGAGGATTGCTTGAAACGGCGATAAAACAAGATGAAGCCACATGCCAGTGGTTACGCAATCAATTGGCAACGATTCAAACTGAATTGGATGCTTTTATCACATTCGTTAATGAACACCTTGTTTACCATGAAAGTGATGGTCCAGATTTAATGTCGAAGATCCAGAAGCTCAAACATTTGATAAAGGTTAAACCATGATTACGGTTCAAATAGAGATGTGTGGCTTTGGGATTAAACGGCGTTGGGAGTTTGGAGATCCGCGCCGTGCGCCAATTACAGTTTTAGAAATGGGCTTCATTAAGGTTTGTAAAATGCGTGGTGATAGCAAACTGGTTGAGTTCATGAGGGGTTATGCAGACGACAAAGAATTCAACTGGCATCCCAAAGTTCGCATTGCACGTAGAAAAGCAGAACGTAAAGCCTATTCGTACTATGACAACCACTACAAACAGCAGATTAGAGAACTTTTCGATCGCCAAAATGTAGACCGCCAAAAACAATATGAATTGGAACGCCAAAACAAAGCGTTATTGGCTGTTATTGAACTTAAAAAAGAACAATCGTAGGTATATACCATGACGGGAATTGAATATTTTCAGAAATATGGCTGGAGTCACGCCGTCCAGTCCGTTAGTCGAATTCCAAGTGAATACAACGAATATTCACCAGAACTCAAAACTGTTGTTGTAAACGGCAACTTTCGTTATGCGATGGCTGCGGAAATCAGCAAAAAGAAAACTGAAGTCTATGTCACTGAGCTCAAACAAATCATTGAGAGTGAAAAGCTACTAGAAGACTTCTTTAACTTGAATCTGGTTGGTATAGAAAAAGGCTTAAGTAATGCTAAGCGTGAAATGCAAGACATGGAAGAACAGGGGATTGTTGAATTCAACCATCGTTTTGATGACGACCTGACTTGCACCACGGAACGCATGAAACTTGCCATCGCTCAAATAGACCATCTTTATCAAAACAACATTACAAAAAGTGAGTAATGCCCATGTTAGAAATGTTCCAAAATCAAACTATGCGATATATCTCTATTGCCATTGGCGTGATTAGTATCTTTATATTCCTGTACCTACTTAAACTCGGTGAGGGGCTTGTCATTAGCCTTATGGTTGCTGTGTTCATATGTGGTTTGAGTTTACTCAAACTGAAAAACTACTATGAAAAAAATAACCCATACATCAGTGCAGAACACCTTGCTTGGCTGTATGGTGAATTGCAAGAATATGACCAGGATCTATTCACAACTGTTAGCAATCTGACCAAGAGTACTGGACGTTTAGAATTGAGCCAGCTTAAATCAATCCGTAACCGCTATGCTTCTTCCATGAACGAAACTCAACTACAAGCATTGGCCAGTGAACATACTGAAGAAAGCAAATATCGCTTAGACCAGTACAACTACTCAATTTATGTGATGGATGAAGTCATTAATCAATATTAATGGCTGTATGCAATCTCTATTAACATCGCCGTGTTATATATCTGCTATACGCGGTATCAAATGTATAAAGAGATATAAAACTATTGAAAGGTTTATAAAATGAACACAACTCTACCTATTCTTATTCATAGCGTTATTGGTGGTATTGGTGAACATCCAGATGCTAAAAAACGAAGCTTAGGATACGGCGCTATCATGCTGTATATACCGATTGAACATATGGTCGGTTCAGGTGTACTTAAGCTGATGATTGATGTGAATACACTGTCGATCTATGCGTCTGAAAATCCTAATTACCTAAAACAACCACATACCATCAATGAAGCTTCTCACTTGTGGAATGCATTGCGCTTTGACAGTGCTTCTAAAGCCAGCCGGAAGGTCATTCATGATAATGGGTATGTTGAGTGTTTGTTTTCCATTCCTATGAAGGTTCTTGAGCCATTTATGGATGCTGAATTGATTCAAAACGAATTAGGACTTCCATACATGGCCATCGATCAAACTGACAAGTCGAAATGCATGCCGATTTGGTATGATGATGTCAGTAAATCTACCAATCAATTTATTGATGGCAACTACAACGATTATCCTGGTGTGCAGGCATCTTAAATTTTTAAGAAAAGTTTTTAGCTTTGATGGTTTATTAATATATTTATATCGACCACATTGGCGATGATGAAGAGAACAGACTCAATATGGCCCGTTTAATGGGCCACATTTATTTTTATAGATTAGGGATGCCAACGGCGTGAAAACAAAAATCATTTTAAACATCATTTTGTGGACCTTAACCGTCCTAACTTGTTTTGCGTGGATTGCCTTTACGTTTATTCAACCAGTTGGCTACACCATGACTTTTCTTGTTATTTTAATCTTGATGACAGTAGTGCTCAGCTGGTGCTTGGCAACACCTTATATTAAGACCAAAGACCGAACCAAGCGACTAGACGAAAACTTTATGCTACTTATGCTCTCTGTTGCTGTTGTTCCATTCCTAATGTTTCTACTGTCATATGGTTTTATATGGTGTTTCAAAACGCTAGAAAAGAAACAGTTCAACCATGACCATATTGCTGCGATGGTACCGGGTAGTAACTTCAATCAACTACAAAAGTTTGCCAAGGAAAACTACAACGCGCCACTTGTGTTAGGTGACTTTAACGAAAGTTGGGCTTTAACTTCCTTAGATATACCGCAAGCTTCTCCAGCTTCATTAAGATCTAGTACAGGATATTGCCTGGTGAATATGTCTAAAACCAGCATGAACACCATGTATAAAGAAGCAAAAACCGATGTAAGCTACAACGATTGGGAAATGCTGATATTAGCGCACGAGTTATCTCACTGTTTAGATCGTGCGACCGATGTGCCTGGTGAACTTGGCCAGCCACTTAAAGCATTAAATTCAATTGCGCCGTCTGATCGGTCCAAAGTAAAGATGGATGATGTATCTACCTTTGTAACCGCTGAAAGTAGCGGTAAAACGCAACTATGGCGAGAATCTTATGCGGATCTGTTTGCGGTAGGTTTTATGTCACTTGATCCAAAATACGATACTGCAGCGTTAAGAGAAAGCCTGATTAAATTACGTGAAAAACGTAAGGCACAAGATCCAACCCATAATTCGGTGTGTTGGTTGCAGTATTCTAAGAGTCAGCCTTTCCCACAAAAAGGTTCGGATGTTTTTTCTTGGGCAAATAACATCAGAATTAAAGCGCCGTGCGAGTTGAAATAACTTGTCTTCAGACAAATTAAAAGCCCGAATTTCGGGCTACTTTTATACCAGCTAATTAACAATAAAAGCCAGGGCTTATAGTTGGTGCAGACATATCATCATAGACGCAATCTATACTGACTGCAGGTTTATCAATGTGGCTAAATAAGCTTGGATTGACCAATTGATTTGTTAGCTTAGATTTTTCTATACTAAAGCCAACCAGTTCAACTTCACAATCACACACGTAATGGAATTTTGCCTTACCGTGCAACACAAATACATTAGGTGACTTCTCATACATCTTGAAGTACTCGGCTTGAGTTTGTGACAATGGAACCTCCAGCACCACAAAGCCATTTGGTACGACAAAAACTGCAGATCCATCATTTACTGAGTAAACGATGGCTTGAACATCAGAAGCACGTTCAAAACCCACACTTTTTTTTATCATTTAGATTACCTTTTTATATTGTAGCGAATGAACGTTGTAAAACAGATTGTAGATCTGCTTCATTTGTAATATTCGCCTCGAGCGCAGCGTTTCGTACATCAGCTAGGTTTAACCAATGGCGGTGCTCAGCTTTAGTTTTTTCAATTTTGTGTGGTGTTCTTGGGTATTCCCAACTCCAGTAATGCTTTTTATAAATCTCCTTATCTTTCACAAGATACGCCTGTATAGATTGACTATCCTCATTAGTTGCATAGCCAACGCCAAAGTAAATATCTAAACCTTGCTTTAGTGCAGTTTGATAATCGGCTTCAAATTGAATAACAAGGGATTCAATCCTAGCTTCATGAGAAAAGATACTAGATAGTTTTAATATCACACGGCTCCAAGTTTAAGGCAATATGCCTCGAGATAAAACCATTATAACGGTCAAAATCCACTAAATTAGTTTATTTAAAAAAAATTTCATTAAAGTTAAACCATTGAAGATTAAAACATACGGCGAAAAACTTAGGTTTTTTATTCAATATTAATCAGACTTACTCAAATTTAGTCTAGATGAACTGGTATTTTTAAAATTAAGGCTGCTTCGCGTTCCCATTTGTGAACAGATTCTCATTTTTGAGAATGAATTATATTTCATTTTTTGACTGACACTGGAACAATTAGCCATAGACGAGTAGGGGGTGGGTAAAGCCATATACCACATTTAAGAAATAACGCCGTAGTGGTGTTAATTCATTGTTAATTGAATATGGTTTGAATTAAGGCTTGATGGAAATGCATTAGTAGAATTATGGGTGCTGAATTATCAAAATTAAGTTTTGGATTATTTTAATCAACTAAAAAAACATCGTTTGCGTTTATAAAGCCAGCAGTTGATCAATTAGCTGATCAACGCAAGGGTATTAACCTTTTTTATGGTTTAAATACTTTTGAGTACGTTCTAATAATTTCGGGATGGTTTTTTCTGCTTCTTCTTGGGTGAGATGCAAACCATAAAATTTATTAGTTGTTCCGTAGCTTTCATTAAGTACTGAATGGGAGTGACGGGCACTGGCT
>NZ_JAALGV010000110.1:0-31308 GCF_011174875.1 Acinetobacter sp. GFQ9D191M | reverse complement strand
TGCTTAACTGACTGGCATTAATCCGAAGATGGGTTTTTTATAATGAAATTTCTTAGTTTGGATTAGAAGCGGTATTTCGCAGCTAGACCAAATTTGTTGTAGTCTTGGTTACCAATTTCACCAAAACCTACACGACCTTCCAAGCTCACTTGTTCATTAAAGAATTTACGTGCACTTACACCAAATTCATTTGAGTCATATGGGCCATTGTCTTTGCTTTGATAATCAGCACCAACACTTAAAGTTTTGTCGATGAAGTAGTCAGCTTTTAAGTTGTACTCATCCAGGTCGCCAAAGGCAGCGCCAGCTTCAAGGTTAATGTCTTTACCATTACTTAAAGTAGTCACATATTTAGCACGTAAAGTTGGATCTACACCGTCATCATAGTCATTGTCATAACCTTTCACACCTGCTGCAATTAACAGACCTGGTGCAGGTAAATAACCGACTTCAGCACTATAAACGGTTTCGTCAAAATCAGGTGCATAGTCGTATTTAGAATCATCACGACCTACGCTACCACTCAAATAAAAATCTGAATTTGGTACGAAGTATTCAGCACCTACACCATAACGGTGACGTTCTGAAGAGTCGTAATCATCATATTGATATTGAGCTTTCACATTACTTGCACGATCAAGGAAAGCTGCTTCGGCCAATGGCGCATTACGTGTTTCAACTGGATTAAAGTAGTATGTGCCATCAACACCAAAAGAGCCGCTTGAGCTACCATTATCCGGGTCTGTTAGGCCTGCAGATGCACCCACTTCCGCTTGATAAGCATGAGCTGCTGTACCTGTAAGAGCTACGGCTGAAAGTAATGCTGAAGCGATTGCTAGTTTTTTCATGCGGATACTCCCCTCTGAAAATATGGCTAAAATTAATACACTTTTTGTTACAACTTTAAGTCTAGACCAATTCCAATAATCGTCAATCAAAGGAAAGTTACTACATTGTGAGTAAGGTAATATTATGTAATTTTCATTTAATAACTAATTGAATTTAAAGAATAAAAATGAAATGTTTTGTTTTATTAAAAGTGTGTAGATATTGTGGAATGTATTGAAAATGCTATTTTTTATCTTATTTTGTAGGGGTTTTAGGGTTTTAAAATGAATAAAAAATTGAGTATAAAAATACAACGAAATATATTTAAGAATAGAATGAGAAAGTATTAAAAATAATATTTAGCTATTTTATCGGGCTGACAAATTTTGTAATTAAAAAATGTGCTAGTGACATTTTCTTGCTTAGCTTTAAAGATGGATTTATCGCTATAAATTGGCGAAATAGACTGTGATATAATATTGACCTAAGAATTTATACCTAATTTTGATTGAGAGTAATTCACGTGGAAATTAATCCGTATCTAAACCAATTAAAAGACTTAAACGAACGTGGTCAAACACTACGGGGGTATCTTTGACTACGATCTGAAAAAAGAGCGTTTAGAAGAAGTCCTGCGTGAATTAGAAGACCCGGCGATCTGGAATGACCAGAGTCGTGCTCAGGCCATGGCCAAAGAAAAAGGCGAGCTTGAAAATGTACTTAATGTACTGGACGGCTTAACGACCCAGCTTGAAGATGCCCAAGCAATGCTTGACCTTGCGGTTGAAGCAGATGAAGAGACCATGCTGGAAGATGTGCAGGCTGAGCTGAATGCGGCTGAAGAAGGACTGGCGAAGCTTGAGTTCCGTCGTATGTTCAGCAATCCGATGGATCCAAACCCTTGCTATGTGGAAATTCAGGCAGGTTCCGGCGGTACCGAAGCACAGGACTGGGCATCTATGCTGCTACGTATGTACATGCGCTGGATCGAACGTCATGGTTTTAAAGCTGAACTGATGGAAGAATCTGATGGGGATGTTGCCGGGATTAAATCTGCGACGATTCGTGTCGAAGGTGAGTATGCTTATGGCTGGTTGCGTACCGAATCTGGTGTACACCGTTTAGTGCGTAAATCACCATTTGACTCGGGCAACCGTCGTCATACGTCATTTTCTGCCGTGTTTGTCTCACCTGAAGTAGATGACAATATCGAAATTGAAATCAATCCTTCAGATGTCCGTACCGATACCTACCGTGCGTCAGGCGCGGGTGGTCAGCACATTAACAAAACTGACTCTGCCGTGCGTTTAACCCACATTCCAACTGGTATCGTGGTGGCGTGTCAGAACCAGCGTTCACAACATGCCAACCGTGACCATGCTTGGAAGCAGCTGCGTGCCAAGCTGTATGAGCTGGAAATGAATAAACGTAATGAAGCTGCACAGGCATTGGAAGATTCTAAGTCCGATATTGGCTGGGGTAGCCAGATCCGTTCTTATGTTCTCGATGATTCACGTATCAAGGATTTGCGTACAGGAGTGGAAAATTCCAATACTGGCGCAGTTCTGGACGGTGATCTGGACAAATTTATCGAAGCAAGCCTGAAACAGGGCCTGTAAGAAATCGTTTAAAAGCTGGCGTAACAAAGCTTTAACAGACTGTGACTCTTATATCTAAATTATTCGATATATAAATCGAAAAAATACGATATAATGGTCGCAGATGCTGAATGAAGTTTCGTTGCGCCACTGATTGTGATGTGCCTATGGACCTTGATCTAATTTTTAAAGCCTTAGCCAATCCGACCCGTCGACAAATTCTGGAGTGGTTAAAATCTCCAGAGCAATATCTGTCTGCGGAAGAGTGTGGTGGCTTTCAACGTGGGGTCTGTGCAGGTCAAATTGAACGTTTGGGCCAGGTTTCACAGTCCACCATGTCCAATCACCTGTCGGTATTACAGCAGGCTGGCCTGATTACTGCGACCAAGCATGGACAGTGGTCATATTTCTCCCGCAATGAAACTTTGATTCAGCAATTTATCGAACACCTACAACAACACCTTTAACAGGTGGGAGTAACGATGGCTGAATTAAATTCTCCTTTAACGCTCGGTGCGTTAGAGCTTAAAAACCGTGTCATCATGGCGCCGCTGACCCGTAGCCGCGCAACTGCTGATCGCGTTCCAACCCCCATGATGGTTGAATACTATGCGCAACGTGCAAGTGCTGGCCTGATCATTTCTGAAGCGACAGTGATTTCTGAAGAAGCCAATGGCTATCTAAATACCCCAGGATTGTTTACCGATGCTCAGGTCGAAGGCTGGAAAAAGGTCACTCAAGCGGTTCATGAGAAGGGCGGTCTGATTGTTGCCCAGCTTTGGCATGTTGGTCGTGTATCGCATCCGGATCTGTTAAATGGTGAAACACCAGTGTCTGCAAGTGCAGTACAACAGGCGGGTCATGTCAGCTTGTTACGTCCAAAACGTCCATACGTTACGCCACGTCCCTTGGAAGTTTCTGAAATTCACGCGATTACCGAGCAATACAAGCAAGCCGCGATTCGTGCCAAAGAAGCCGGTTTTGACGGTGTTGAATTACATGCTGCCAATGGTTATCTGATTGATCAGTTCCTGCAAAGCAAAACCAATCAGCGTGAAGATGAATACGGCGGTTCAGTCGAAAACCGTACACGTTTCCTGCTAGAGGCAACTGATGCACTGATTGAAGTATGGGGTGCGGATCGTGTAGGGGTGCATTTTGCTCCGCGTGGTGATGACCATGACATGGGTGATAATGATCCACGTGAAACATTTGGCTATGCCATGGAGCAGCTGGGCAAGCGCAAGATTGCCTTCTTCTTTACCCGTGAATATCTGGCTGAAGACAGTATTTCCGAATATATGAAAGAGCGTTCAGGTGGAGTGCCTTATATTGCCAATATGCAACTGAGTCGCGAAGATGCGATTGAGCTATTGGCAGCTGAAAAGGCAGATGCAGTGGCATTTGGTAAAGCCTACATTGCAAATCCTGATCTATACGAACGTCTGCTTGATAATGCACCGCTTAATGAGCTGAAAATGGAAAATATGATCGGCAGTCAGGTGGCTGAAGGTTATATTGATTATCCAACTTTGGCAGAAGTTAGAGTATTAAGCACCATAGAATAATTCGAAATAAGAGCCACATCGATTAACATGTCGATGTGGCTCTGTTATATTTTGCCGATTGAATCTGTTTTGGGGCGCAATGTGGCTACTCCATTCTGGTATAACGCAGCCTTGGCGCTAGCGAAACCGCTTTATCAATCCCGTATACGTAAACGTGCGACCAGTCCGGAACAATTAGAACAAGAACTGTTGGAACGTTTTGGTCCTTTCCAGTCCCCTAAAAATCTGCAGGCGATCTGGTTTCATGTGGTATCCGTAGGGGAAACCAATGCCGCTCAACCTTTAATTGAACATTACTTAAAACTTGGGCATCCGGTTCTAGTGACCAATACCACCAAGACCGGACAGGCACGTGCCAAATCTCTCTTCTTAAAAGAACCTTATTTAGACTTATTCCAAGCTGTATATTTGCCAGCTGACCAGAAAACCCTGATTCGTGATTTTTATCAAAAATATCAGCCTAAATTGCTGTTATTGATGGAGACTGAGCTCTGGCCAAATCTGATTGACCAGGCACCGAATTTTAATGTGCGTTGCCTATTATTGAATGCCCGTCTTTCTGAAAAATCTGCCAAAGGCTATGGCAAAGTCAAAGGCCTAACCCGTGGCATGCTTAAGAATTTAACCGGCCTTTTGGCTCAGGATACAGCAACCCAGCAGCGTTATATTGATCTAGGTATAGCTTCAGAAAAAACTCAGGTCTTGGGCAATATTAAGTTTGATATCACGGCACCGCAGCAATTTATTGATCATGCTGCTCAATTAAAACAGGAATGGTCTCTACAAAGTCGGAAGATCATTACTCTCGCCAGTACGCATGCGCCTGAAGAACAGCAATTAATGGCTGAACTTAAATCTGCGCTGGATGCAGATTCGACATTAGTTTGTATCGTGGTGCCACGCCATCCGGAACGTTTTGATGAGGTGTTCCAAGCTGCACTATCCTTAGGTTTAAGAACCCAACGCCGTAGTCTGGAACAACGTATCGAAGAAGATACTCAGGTTTATCTGGCGGATTCCATGGGCGAGATGTGGCTCTGGTATGCCTTGAGCCAAGCCTGTTATGTTGGCGGCTCTTTGAATGAACCAGGTGGTGGACATAATATTCTGGAGCCGGTTGCGCTGAATGTCCCAACGATTCTGGGTAAAAACTATTTTAACTTTCAGACGATTGTCGATGAGTTTGTTCAGGCGCATGCGGTAGAAGTAGTGCAGGATGCTAAACAGTCTGCTGAGACTTTGCTAGAAATTCTGAATAATTCAACTAAAGCTGAAAGTTTGAATACTGCTGCACAAAAGATTATGCAGCAGAATCAGGGTTCACTTGAAAGGCATATTCAGGCGATTGATCAATATCTTTGATTATATTCTGATTTGTGAAGAAGCTGATTTTCATGGATTGATTGTATAAGGTTAAAACTAAGCCTTATCTTTATAGATTTAATGCTAGCGCTCTTCTTTCTTTTACTTTTGTTTCGGCAAAAGTAACAAAACCATTTGTCATCCACAAAACTCGTCATATACCATCTTTTTGCAGAGATATCGCAGAACCTATATCAGGCAAAAAGAGTCCTGCCTCGGACAATTGTGGATGACGTTTCCGCGTATCCCGTGATGGATTTGTTGAGTTAATTTTTTATGAATATCGTCCTGCTTGATCCCCGCCAAACCGAATCTGAACTATGGCCGATTAGCTCAAAGCGACAACTGGAGCATTTGCAACAGCATCTTGAGATTCAGGTTGGTGACACATTAAAAGTTGGGATTCGGGAAGGGAAACGGTATTTAACTGAAGTTGTCGAAATTTCTGAAAAAGCGATTTTATTGAAACCCATTCAAGAAGAATCAGTTCCTGCAAAGCTGCCTGTTACCTTGATTGTGGCCTTGCCACGCCCTAAAGTTTTGCGCCGTCTGATCATGGATGCTGTGACCATGGGGGTAGAAAAGATCATTTTATTGCATAGCTATCGGGTGGATAAAAGCTATTGGCAGACCCCATTTTTGCAGCAGCTGAATCATTATATCGATCTCGGGCTAGAACAGGCAGGAGATACGCTTGCTCCGAAAATTGAGCTGTATAAACGCTTTAAACCTTTTGTTGAAGATATTTTGCCGGGACTCATTACAGCAGACTGTCCAGCCTTTGTTGCACATCCTTATGCGGAACAGCCGATGCCATATGCACTTCAGCATCCTTGCACGATTGTCATTGGCCCCGAAGGTGGCTTTATTCCGTATGAAGTTGATTTGCTCATAAAAAACGGCTGCCAAGCAGTGAGCCTTGGCAACCGTATTCTCCGTACTGAAACGGCGATTTCATATGTTTTAGGTCGACTGTTTAGCGCGAGCTGAGGCATCTTCATGGCCATCGCCACGATAGACTTTCACTTCCTGCACCGGATATGGAATCGAAATATTATGTTCAGCAAAGGCTTGTATCACCCGTTCCTGAACTGCACTGATTGAGGTGCCTATGCCTGTTTCAGTGGTATTGACCCACCATAAGGCTTTGAGAGTAATCGAGAAGTCTGCCAGTGCAATCACATTGACGCTAAATGCAGGTTGACTCAGGATGGTCGGATCTTTATCCAGAATTGCAGTAATAATATCCTTGGCTTTCTGGATATCATCTTCATAACCGATCCCGACCGAAAATTCACAGCGGCGACGGGTATAAGCAGTATTCACCGTGACTGCACTGGTATAGACCGTAGCATTTGGAATTACGATACGACGACCATCTGGCGAGCGTAAAAAAGTTGCACGAATCTGGATATCTTCCACGGTACCCTCCAGACCATTCACGATAATGTCATCGCCAATCTTGAAAGGTTCACCCAGCAAAATCAGTACACCTGAGAGCAGATTCTGGAAAATATCCTTAAATGCGAAACCGATCGCCACCGAACCAATCCCAAGCGCACTCATCAGCTGACCTGGGGTGAAACCTGGAATTGCAATCACCAGCCCGATTAAAACACCGAAGAAAACAATCACGGTACTACCGACACGGTTCAGCACCAGTACCAGATTCTGTCGGGTATAAGTACGGTTTTCTAAAGTCTTACGAACAAAAAACTTAAACAGTTTTGACAGTAACCAGAAAATGACAATGACTGTTAGCGCAATACAGAAATAAGGCACACGCTCCCAGAAACCCTCCATGATCTTGTCAATGGTGCTATAGGCATCATTGTACTTGGAGGTATGTTCGATCACAGTTTGGGCAGTTTTTTCAGTCGCCTGATGCAGGAGCTCAGTCGTCCCTTCAGTTACCTGGCTTAAAGTATTCTCTTGCTCAGCCACAAAAACTCCACAATTTAAATTTCGCTTATTTTGCCTCAACTACAGCAAAAAATTAACAACAGCGAAATTTATACACAATATATTTATGCAAAACAGACACAACTGTCTTAAAAGAACTCAGTCGTTTTTTGTTTCACTTCACTTGGGATTCTTGAAGGTTCACCTTCACTCATATAAGAGAATAACGCAGTCGTCGCCAACAGGCTGAGTACGGTAAAAATGATTACCAGCCAGGCCACAATTTTTTCCCAGACGGGGCTTGTACGTATCGGGCCATACTGATTGCTGCCTCTTGTTCCTGGAAAAAGCAGGATATAAATCCAGACAAACAGATTGATCAAAGGCACGAAGAATAGCAGCATCCACCAGCCACTGCGGTCCAGATCATGTAAGCGTCGTACCGTAATCACAATACCGAAATACAGATAGACCAGCATGATCGCTAAGGCAAACAGGCTGGACAGGCCGTGCAGGGAGATTTGCCAGTTTGAATCTACTGATAGGCTGGCAATGTTCACAATATCAATACTTAAACCTAGCGCAATACTGCTGCATAAGAAAATAAACTGTAAAAATGCAGACCAGGCAATAAAACTCAAACGTCCAAATCGGCCCCTGATCGATAAGGGATGATCTGCTGCAGGAAAAGGAGGAGGGAAATAGGAAGGTTCAGTTGAATTCATGGGCAAGATCCTAAGCTTGTATAAAATACAGTGAGAGTGGGCGACTCATTTTATTTGACGATAGCAATATCTAGCTGACTTTGGCCATAGCTGAGCATTATCCGAAGTTATTCTGATTGAATTTGAATAAATAATCTACGACGAAAGCATGATTGTCGGATTTGAAATATGCAGTACATACTGCCATTATGCATAAAAAACAATCAACAAAATGCCATCAAGCTCTCGTGATGAGATAGAACAAGATCAAGGAAGCGAACAATGAAAGAAATCTATCCAGTACCAGCAGAATTTAAGAAAACCGCACGTACCACTGATACAGAGTATTTTGAGCGTTATCAGCAATCCATTGAACAACCGGATCAGTTCTGGGCTGAACAGGCACAGCGCCTGGACTGGATCAAACCTTTTACCCAGGTTAAAAATACCAGTTTTGATAAAGACAATTTTAAAATTGAATGGTTTGCAGATGGCCAGCTCAATGTCAGTGCCAACTGTCTGGATCGCCATCTTAAGGAACATCCTTATAAACCGGCGATTATCTGGGAAGGGGATCATCCATCCCGTCACAAGATTATTTCTTTTCATGAGCTTTATGATGAAACCTGCCGTTTCGCCAATGTCCTGAAAAAGAACGGAATTAAAAAGGGCGACCGGGTGGTGCTGTATATGCCAATGGTCTCGGAAGCCGCAATTGCCATGCTGGCCTGTGCCCGGATTGGTGCAGTGCATTGTGTGGTGTTTGGTGGTTTCTCACCTGATTCTCTGGCCAGCCGGATTGAAGACAGTCAGGCCAAAATGGTGATTACCGCAGATTCGGGCATGCGTGGTGGCAAAGCTATTCCACTGAAAGCCAATGTGGATGAAGCCCTGAAAGTCGCCGGTACCGAATCGGTTGAACATGTCATCGTTGTACATCGCACCGGCAATCCGGTGGAAATGCAACAGGGGCGTGATCTCTGGTATCACATGGAAATCATGACCGTCAATGAGATCTGTCCGCCTGAGCCGATGAATGCAGAAGATCCGCTATTTATTTTATATACCTCGGGTTCAACCGGAAAACCTAAGGGCGTACTACATACCACAGGCGGTTATCTGACTTATGTGAATTGCACCTTCCGCGAAGTTTTTGACATCAAACAGGATGATGTGTTCTGGTGTACTGCCGATGTCGGCTGGATTACCGGGCATTCCTATGTACTGTATGGTCCGCTCTCTAATGGTACGACTACGGTCATGTTCGAGGGAGTGCCGCAATATCCGAGCTGGGCACGTACCGGACATATCGTCGACAAGCACAATGTGACCATTCTCTATACTGCACCGACAGCCATTCGTGCCATGATGCGTGAGGGGGATGCCTATGTACGGGAAAGTGATCGTAGCAGCCTGAGAATTTTAGGTTCGGTCGGTGAGCCGATTAACCCGGAAGCCTGGAACTGGTATTACTCGGTAGTCGGTGAAAGCCGCTGTCCGGTGATTGATACCTGGTGGCAAACCGAAACTGGTGGCTTCATGATTACGCCTTTACCAGGTGCGACCGACCTGAAACCGGGTTCTGCAACCCGACCATTCTTTGGTGTGCAACCAGCCATTGTCGATGCAGAAGGCAAGGAAATTGAAGGGGTGGCGGAAGGAAATCTGGTAATTAAGGATTCCTGGCCCGGTCAGATGCGCACCATCTGGGGTGACCCAGACCGCTTTATTGACGCCTATTTCTCGACCTATCCGGGTACCTATTTTACTGGTGACGGCGCACGTCGTGATGAAGATGGCTATTATTGGATTACCGGTCGTGTCGATGACGTACTCAATGTTTCAGGCCATCGTCTGGGTACGGCAGAAATTGAAAGTGCATTGGTTGCACATGAGGCAGTTGCCGAAGCTGCCGTAGTGGGTATGCCGCATGACATCAAAGGTCAGGGGATTTGTGCCTTTGTCACCTTGCAGGCAGGGACTGAAAGTACTGAACAGCTGCGCGGTGAACTGGTAGCTTGGGTACGTAAAATTTTAGGGCCAGTGGCAACGCCAGATGCCTTGCACTGGGCACCCGCTTTACCTAAAACCCGTTCAGGAAAAATTATGCGCCGGATTTTAAGAAAGATTGCTGCCAATGAACTGGACAGTCTGGGCGATACCTCAACCCTGGCAGAACCACAGGTCGTGGATCAGTTAATTGCTGAAGTGCAGCGTAATCAGGCATAAGTTTAGGACGTTCAAATACCGGCATTATTTGCCGGTATTTTTGTCTCAGGAATAAGCTCTGCATGCTTTCGAATATAGTGCCAAGCTGCAATCTGCTAAGCTAAAACTATGCTGAACTTAGGTCAAAAGAATGAATGTACGACAACAATATCTAGATCAATCTCCCCTGCAAATTGCCCAGCAACTGACAGAAACTTTTGCCCAAACAGCCGCAGCTCGTGACAAGCAGGGCGGTAATCCTAAAGCCGAGCGTGATCTGATTCGTCAGAGCGGTTTACTGGGCCTGTCTATTCCAAAACAGTACGGCGGTCAGGAAGCAGACTGGCAGACAATTTTTAAAACCATTCAAATCATTGCCCGAGTCGATAGTTCATTAGCACATGTTTATGGGTTTCATCATTTGCTGATTGCAACGGTTCAATTATTTTCCCAACCAGAACAGTATGGCCCATGGTTTGAACAGACCGCTCGGGAAAACCTGTTCTGGGGCAATACCTTAAATCCACTGGACCGTCGAACTACCGCAACAAAAATTGCTGAAAAAGAATATATTTTTGATGGAAATAAAAGTTTCTGTTCTGGCTCCATTGATTCCGATATCTTACTGTGCTCAGGCTATAACGATGCTGGAAAATTACTCATTGGGGTGATTCCAACAGCACGTAAGGGCGTAAGTTTTCTCGGTGACTGGAATAATATGGGTCAACGCCAGACCGATAGCGGCACCAGCCATTTTGAGCAGGTCAGAATTCACGAAAATGAATTGCTGTTAAATCCCGGTCCACTGAGTACACCGTATTCAAGCTTACGTCCATTGATTGCCCAGCTGATCTTTGTACACATGTTCCTTGGTGTAGCAGAAGGTGCGTTTGAAGTGGCCAAACAAACCGTACAGACTCAGAAAGCCTGGTCAAAATCATTGGTAGAAGATGCAGTAAATGACCCCTTTACCCAGAAGCATTTTGCGGATTTTTATGTGCAGCTGGAAAGCGTCCGTCTCTTGGCAGATAAAGCGATTCAAACCTTACAAGTCGCTTGGGATCTGGGCAATGATCTCACTGCTGAGCAGCGTGGTGAAGTTTCAGTGGCGATTGCTACAGCCAAAATCGCGGCCACCAATACATCTCTCTATATCACCCAGAATATTTTTCAGGTGATGGGCGCGCGTGCGACCACGGCCAAACTGAATCTGGACCGTTTCTGGCGTAATGTTCGCACCCAGACCTTACATGATCCGGTAGATTATAAATATCAG
The DNA here is from genome assembly GCF_011174875.1 of Acinetobacter sp. GFQ9D191M. NCBI lineage: Bacteria > Pseudomonadati > Pseudomonadota > Gammaproteobacteria > Moraxellales > Moraxellaceae > Acinetobacter > Acinetobacter sp. GFQ9D191M. The sequence continues at coordinate 19,862 of NZ_JAALGV010000110.1, read as the reverse complement.
GAAGTTGGGGAATGGATATTGACCGGGAAAGTGCCTGATCCAAGTTTTTATTCTTAATATGAAAATAAAAAGCCTCCAATATTGGAGGCTTTTCATATTAGATGAAGTGATAGTTTCTTCTAAATCTGCTTAAAGGCTTCTATGGCTCGTACACGAGAGGCTTTTAAATCGACAATCGGTTTTGGATAATCCAGTTCCAGATCAGGATTTTTGGCATAAGGTTCATGAATGGATTTGGCATCCAGATGCGCCAGTTCAGGCACCCACTGGCGGATATAGTCTCCATTGGGATCAAACTTCAGGGACTGGCTGACCGGATTAAAAATCCGGAAGTAGGGCACAGCATCCATGCCGGTCGATGCACACCATTGCCAGCCGCCATTATTCGCAGCCAGATCGCCATCAATCAGGTGCTGCATAAACCAAGCTTCACCCAGTCGCCAGTCGATCAGCAAGTTCTTACACAGGAACATCGCAGTAATCATCCTGACCCGGTTATGCATCCAGCCAGTTGCCAGCATTTGCCGCATGCCAGCATCGACAATTGGAATTCCGGTCTGGCCTTGCTGCCAGGCAGCTAGATCTTCGGGGGCATTGCGCCATTGGATCTTATGGGTATTTTGCTTAAATGGTTGGTGTTTGGAGACACGTGGAAAATCAAACAGGGTCTGTAGATAGAATTCCCGCCACAAGAGTTCATCTAACCAGGTCTGCTGACCCACATCCTCAATCTGGAAATAGCCATCCTGAAAAAGAGCTTGCATACATTGGCGAACTGAAATAACACCGATATTCAGATAAGGGGAGAGGCGGCTGGTACCATCAACTGCTGGTAGATCACGGTCGGTTTTATAATGAGCCATTTTGTCCTCGATAAAATCATCGAGCAGATCCAAGGCAGTTCGATCCTCCGCAGGCCAAAGTTGGGCAGCATGCTCTACCACATAATCCGCTGAGAATTTTTCCAGATCAACATTGATGAAATCAGTAGGTAATTGGATTGGATCTTGAGCTTCAATCTCAGGATAGCAGGCGGGTACATCCAGAATTAGCCGCTCATAGCATTTTTTCTTAAAGGCACTATAGACCTGATACGGTTGAGTGGACTGGTTTCGGATACTGCCGAGAGGAAACAGGGTGCGGTCATGATAGAGCTCGACCCTGATCTGTTGCTGTTCCAGTAATTGCTGCACTTGAGCATCACGTTCCAGTTCATTGACACCAACTTCGATATTGGCATGCAGGTTTTCAATTTTCAGGGTTTGACACAGATTCAATATTTCTGGCGCCAAATTTTCCCACAAAGGAATATTCAATATGATCAGCGGGATATTCAGTTGCTGTAGCTGCTGTTTTAAATATTTGAGCCGACGCAGATAAAAATCAGTTTTGATCCGGGCATCCTGATGCAGTTGCCATTGTTCGGGAGAGAGGACTGCTAGCGCAATGCAAGGTCCTTGCTGAGTAGCATGCCAGAGTGCGGCATGGTCATGTATACGGAGGTCTTGGCGGAACCAGATCAACTGCATGGGAATAACGTTCTGAATCGGAATCAGATTATTTTATTCATTCCACCTGAAAATTCTGTATAGAAACGTAGATATGGGCAGAATGATCAGTTAAAAAACCGCCTATGGTATAAGCGGCTCTTTCATTTAACGCTGGTGAATATTTTCTAAGGTATCCACCAAGGTACGCGTGGTCTGGTCAATTTCATAATTGACTTCATCACCTACTTTGGCATTTTTCCAGGTGGTCAGACGCAAAGTTTCGGGAATCAGATCAATCGAAATTTCACTATTGGCGCGATCGACGCGATTGATGGTCAGGCTGCAGCCGTTCAGACCAATAAACCCTTTCAGGAAAAAGTATTTGATATTGCCATCCGGGATCTGAATATCGATATGGTAGGTTTCACCCCGATGTTCCAGATTTTTAATGATTGCTGTACCTTCGATGTGCCCATACAGATTATGCCCGCCATTTTCTGCACCGACTTTGGCAGAGCGTTCGACATTCACTTCATCACCTACTTGAAGAGATTTTAAGGTGGTGAGGGCAAGGGTTACATCGGAGATATCGAAGTGAATCTGGTTTAGCTTCTGATCAATAGTCGTTACGGTGAGGCAGACGCCGTTGATCGCAACACTGGCGCCAATAAAGACATCCTGAAAAAACTGATTTTCGTTGCTCACGATAATGGTAATGAAGCCATTGCCCTGGCGAATATCCACGACTTTTTCCAAGCCTTGTACGATACCGGTATACATAATTTAAATTTCTATCTCATCGGGTTTGGCTTCATTCTAGTCAAGAATGAAGCAGGCGGCTATCTCTATGCCGAGAACACTGTGTTGCACAAAAAAAATCCCTCAAGCCGAGCCTTGAGGGAATGAATCGTTATGCTGAGCATTATTATAGTTTAAACGAGCTCAGCTTCTTGTTTTTCTTGTTGCTGTTCAGCTTGCTGCGCTTCCAGTTTACGCACGAGTGGCAAGACTTTTTCACCGAAATATTCCACTTCTTCAATAAAGTGCAGGAAGCCTGAAAGAACCAGATCAACACCAACTTTTTTCAGTTCGATGATACGTTCTGCAATCTGCTCTGGCGTCCCGATCAGGTTGGTACGGAAGCCATCGTTATATTGCACCAGATCTTCAAACGTAGATTTGGCCCAGTTACCTTCACCTTCCTTACTGGCTGCGCCTGCTTCAAGCGTTGCCTCACCGAAAGATTTTACCGCCTGAACATTGGCCTTGGCCACGATTTCTCGCAGTACTGCTTGCGCTTCCTCTTCAGTATCACGTGCAATCACAAATGCATTTACGCCAATTTTCACAGAGTGATTGTTCGCTTTGGCTTTTTCACGAATATCATCGATCTGTTTTTTCAGCTCTTCCGGCGTATTGCCATTGGTGAAGTACCAGTCAGACACGCGAGATGCCATATCGCGTGCTGCCCGGGAACTCCCCCCCTGGAAGATTTCAATATGCGGTTTTTGTAGCGGTTTTGGACTCAAGGTATAGTCTTTGAACTGGTAGTATTTACCATCAAAACTAAAATTGTTTTGAGTCCAGACCCCTTTCAGGCTGCGAATAAATTCTTCTGAACGTGCATAACGTTCATCATGTTCCGGCCATTCTTCACCAATTGCATCAAACTCGCCACGGAACCAGCCACTTACGACATTAATCGCAATTCTGCCATTGGTCAGATGATCAATGGTTGCCAGCTGCTTCGCTGCCAGCGCAGGCTTCCATGGACCCGGCAAGACCGCGGCAATCACTTTTAAACGTTCAGTTTTTGCCAGGATGCCGTGACTGAAACTCACTGATTCATGCTGGTTTTCAGCGTTATAGCCCGCAGTAAAACGGATCTGGGTCAGGGCATAATCAAAACCTGCTTTCTCAGCAGTTTGCGCCAGACGGACATTATAGTCATAGCTCCAGTCCGTACGCTGTTCGATATCGCTGACCACCAGACCGCCACTGACATTTGGAACCCAGTAAGCAAATACAATATTTTTATCTTGTGACATTATTCTTACCCTCTGAATGAAGTGACCATTAAGCCACTTGAGTCTTTGGCACTTTCTTGCTGTGCAAACGGGATTCTGCGGCATCCAGGCTTGGCACTGCAGCTGAAGGTAAAACTTCTTCCTGTTCGATTTGCTTGTTGATGCCTAGGCTCTGGTTGGCTTGCTGAGATTTTTCTTTAATGACCTCAGCACGCTGCCCCTTTGCTGGCGCCCATTCAAGGATCGGTAGGGCACGAGCCACTGCCAGGGTAATACGGGCACGAAGTAATTCGCTGTGAATAGTATATTCAGGTGTAAAGTCACGATCTGTGGCATATACCCCGATTGGTAAGGTTTGTGCCTGGAAGAAGCTGAATAATGGGCGTAATTGGTGTTCAAGAACCAGCGCATGACGGTCACTACCACCAGAAGCTGCTAAAAGAACCGGTACATCTACCAGCGCCGTTTGTTCTACGAAGTCAAAGAAATGCTTGAACAGGCCCGTAAATGAAGCGCGGTAAACAGGCGTACCAACAATCAGGGCATCTGCTGCTTCAACGGCTGCCAGATCATCCTGCACGCGTTGCGGTAACTGGTTACGGTAAATTGCACCACCTAAAAGCTGGCCGATTTCGCTAAATTTAATGAAATGTACATTGATTGGCGTCGCTTCACCCAGTTCATCCAGAATGGCTTGAACCAGTGCTTCGGTTTTAGATGGGTGATTCAGGCCGCCAGAAACAGCCACGATGTTTAAAGGTTTTTGCTCGGAAAAATGGGACATGTGAAGTACCTAAAAATGGTTAAGCTCGGAATGACCCTATTAATCCCGATTGCCGCAGTAGGTGTAAAATAACGAAATGCTGAAAAGTTATCTGATTTTTCTATATAAGCGGAAAATGTGCTTCTGAAACGGATAGAGCTGGATAAATGGCTGATAACTATATTTATATTGAATAAAGATAAGCTATGCAGAATAGGAATAAATCATATATAAAAAAGTGATGAGAATTAAAGAATTATTGAAATAAGCCAAAATTTAAAAAAATTAAAGAAAAACTCCACATTTTTTAAAAAATTGGCGATCTTGCATATCCATAAACTGGCTTGTGTGGTTAGAATAGGAGCTACTGTGCACAAGATCTCTCTCACGTCCTATGAATATTTTAATCGTTGATGATCATCCACTGTTTCGTCATGCTCTGATCCAAGCTGTTCGTTATAGTCTGCCACAAGCGCAGATTCATGAAACTGCAGCAGTCAATGAATTTTATGAACGTCTAGAAAATGGTCCTGAGCCTGATCTTGTCCTTCTGGATTTAAACCTGCCAGGTGCATCGGGCTTTTCTGCTCTGGTCCACGTTCGCGCACAATATCCTTCGATTCCAATTATTGTCGTTTCTGCTCACGAAGAAGCCAGCATTATCCAGCGTGCGATTGCACATGGTGCGATGGGCTATATTCCAAAATCTGCGCATCCAAGCCATATTGGTGAAGCGATTCGTGAAGTCCTCGAAGGGGAAATCTGGTTACCACCAAATCTGCCAGCCAACATGAATTTCGATCCGCGTGCTGCAGATGAAACTGCATTGGCAGAACGGATTCAGTCACTGACACCGCAACAGTTCCGTGTCTTGATGATGGTGGCCGAAGGCTTGCTGAACAAACAGATTGCTTATGAACTGGATGTTTCAGAAGCTACGATTAAAGCGCACGTAACAGCAATCTTCCGTAAGCTGGGTGTACAAAACCGTACCCAGGCGGTGCTTGCTATTAATGCCTTGAATATTGAAGAAAAGAAAATGTAAGTGATACAGCTTACAAAATAAAAAAGACCTCAATTGAGGTCTTTTTTATTATGAGAATATTGCCAGATTAAGCAATATAATCCTGTTTTTGGGTGACATCGGTACAGAACATTGGATTCAGTGCGGATTGCAGTTCATCAATCTGTTCTTGGGTGACATAGCCTTTAGAGATGAGGTATTCTGCTACGCGATCATCCCGTAGACTCAGGAAAGTCGCATCATACACACCTAAGTCTACAAACAGGGCAGCAGTTTCCAGACTGTTAAAACGGTCCAGATAAACTTCATCTTCATACATCAGGAATACATGCTCGTCTGTGCTATTCGGATCGACCTGTAGGTGCTCTGCCAGTTCATGCGGGCAGGTTTTGATAAAGAGCAAGTCAGAGAGCTCATCAAACTGGGTGGTATCCAGGCAATCTTCTTCATTTTTCACTTTGCCGAGCCACGCTTTAAAGACCAGTACGGCACCACCACGCAGCAGCATACTCCAGATCTGATGACGGGTTTGTACAGGTAAATCTTCAGCTTCTGCTTCCAGAGATTCAATCAGCTTGTTTTCCTGTTCAGCCAAACGTTCAAATAAACCTAAACCTTGCGGTTTGTAGGCATAAGGTTCAAAGACATCAAAATGCAGTTCATCAAAAACTTGCAGGGCTAAAGGAACCGCATGCTGATACAGGGTTTCAAGTGCCTGAATCTGGGTATCGTCGAGTTTGCTGTATTTAAACATTTGCGTCCAGTCGATGCTGGGTAATAAGGCATTAGCACCATATTGGCGATGGAATTGCTGAGTCTGTGCGGGAAGCTGAGCAATTGATTCATCGAGTTTCATTTTTATAACTCCTATCTAGCAGTGCAAATAGACCAGCTGCCAAAAGGATTTAGGCATTGTCAGATGGAAACTGATCGTTTCTTATATTGTCTATTTTTAGAGCTAAGCCTGTTGTATTAAAAATACGACCAAAGTTCTATCTGCCATAAAATAGGATTAAAAATTAATTTAAAACAACAACTTAAATAGTTGTAACTAGGTGTACACATGTATATTAATAGAATTGGTGGCTTTTGCCATAGAGAATGCTGAAATGATAATTTTGAGCAATTTATCAGCAGGAATTATGTGAAATTTGGTGCTTTTAGCACATTGGCCTGATTTTTTTGCCAGTCAGGTAAAGAAAGGTATTTGTTTGGTATAAAAAATGCCCACTTTAAATCATTAAAATGGGCATTGAGATGAAAATAAAAAGTTCTAGCTACCCGAGATTTTCAGACCGGATAACCAGGAACGGAGTGAAGCAGGCTTCAACGGTTTTTTCAGCAGGACAATATTTAAATCCTTCAGGCGCTGTGGCAGTTCCGGATCAGAATCTGCGGTAATCAATGCCACCGGAATATCACTACTACGATGTTCCAGAATAAAGTCCAGACCGATCTTGTCCTGGTTTAAATGCTGATCGACCAGCCAGACCTGAATATTTTCCTGCTGAATCATCTCGGCGGCCTGTTCTGGTTCGGTGGCTTTAAAGACCTGATAACCCCATTTGGTCAATAAGGTCGACATGCCTTCCAGAATGGTTTCATCATTGTCCAGACATAGAATCTTAAAGGCCTTGGACTTCAACGGCACAGCCTGAACAGGGGCGGCAATGACTTTCGGTGCTGCGGTCAGTGGCACTTCAATCATGAAGCAGGAACCTTTGCCCAGCTCGGAAGAAACATGAACTGGATAATCCAATAGACCAGTCATACGTTGCACGATGGCGAGACCAAGCCCCAGACCCTGTTCACCCCAAGGCGAAGTATGGCCACAACGCTCGAATTCCTGGAACAGCTTGATGCGCTGTTCTTCAGCAATACCGGGACCGGTATCCCAAACCCCGATCCGGATATGATTTGGCCGGTTGCTAGAACGCAGTACACCGACCACGACCTTACCTTTGGCGGTATAACGTAGGGCATTGCTGACAAAGTTCTGGATAATCCGGCGAATCCATTGTGGATCGGTGTCAATCCAGAACTGGGCATCATGCACTCGCAGTTTGATGCCACGTTGTGCCGCAATGGATTTGAATTGCAGTTCCAGATCACTTAATAAATCATGCAGTGGATAAGCCTGGCGTTTCGGCTGAATCGTACCGCCCTCCAGTCGGGCAATATCCAGCAGAGCTGAGAGCATGCTTTCTGCCCCATGCAGGGCACGATCCAGTTGCTGCAGGGTCTTGCGATCTTCTTCGCTTTGTACACTTTGCTCCAGCGCCGTACTGAACAGACGTGCAGCATGCATTGGCTGTAACAGGTCATGACTGGCGGCAGCAATAAAGCGGCTCTTGGACATATTGGCTTTGTCGGCTTGTTCACGCGCCAGTTGCTGTTCAGACAGGGCATCAGCGAGCTGCTGGGTACGATCCTGAACCCGGGCTTCCAGTAATGCTTCATTTTCACGGAAGGCAGTAATATCGGCAAAGGTCGTCACGAAACCACCGCCTTCAATTGGGTTACCCCGCATCTGAATCACGCGGCCATCTTTACGGATCCGTTCAAATTCATGCGCACTGCCGACCTGCATCCAGTGAATCCGTTTACGCACATGTTCTTCGACCGAGCCCGGACCACATTCACCGCGTTCAGCGTTATAACGGATTAGGTCAGCGATTGGACAGCCGACATAAACAATATCTTTTGGATAGTCGAACAGTTTCAGGTATTGGTTGTTCCAGGCGACCAGACACATATTTTCATCAACCACACTCACCCCTTGGGTCATATGGTCGATCATGGTCATGATCAGGTTCTGGTTAAAACGCTGCCATTGTGAGGCCTGATCCAGAATATTCGCCACCTGACCGAGGGCCAGGCCATTATTCACCATCGCGGTAGTCAGCAGGGTACGTGCCGAGGCTGCACCAATGGTACCGGCCAGATACTGCTCAGTAAAACGCCACCACATGCCATTGGCACTGCTATTTTCATTCAGTTCCACACTATTTTGAGCACAGAACTGCTGGAAGGCGTGCATGGTTGGACCTTCACCGGTAATGCGCTTGGCCAGCGTAATCAGGTCACCAACTTTTAAACGGGCCACATCCTGATGCGAGTAGCTGACATCAGTAGATGGACTTTGAGAAGGAAGCGGCTTGGTTTCATAGTAGAAGAAACTTTCCGCCTGAATCTGTTCAGCCACACTTGGACGGAACATCCGGGAAACCCAGATATATAGGAATGTGTTCAGACCTAGTGCCCAGACCACACCATGCGTTAAAGGATCAAAAGATTCGAAACCGATCAGGGCTTCAGGACGTAACCAGTTCCAGCCCAAAGGACCCTGTTCCAGAAAACTCTGGCTGAACTGCTGATAGGCTTCTGGCAGGCTGCGCAAAATCGTTGGTAATAGCAGGGTATACGACCATAAAGCGAAACCGGTCAGCAGGCCAGCATATACACCTTGCTTACTCCCGCCACGCCAATACAGACCACCAATCAGGGCAGGGGCGAATTGTGCCACGGCACTAAAGGCCAGCAGACCAAAGACTGAGAGCTGGTCAATATCATTAAAAAAGTTGAAGAACAGAAAGCCCATCAACATCACGGCTAGGATACAGATCCGGCGGGTAAATTTCAGTACCAGTGGTAAACGCTTGTCATGCCGTGAGATCAGGTTTAACCGCCAGAGCGCTGGCATGATCAGGTCATTACTCAGCATGATCGACAGGGCTACTGAAGACACGAGTAACATACCAGTCGAAGCCGAGAAACCGCCTAAGAAGGCCAATAAGGTCAGCCAGTCCTGATTATAGCTAAGCGGTAAAGACAGTACCGCGACATCTGGAATCGCTAAATATTGGGGAGCCGCATGCAGTGCCCAGCTGGCAATCGGGATAATCGCCAGCGTGGTCAGAATCAGATAAATGGCAAACCAGCGCCGTGCACCACGGATATGTTGCTCATCCCGTAATTCAACCACAGCCACATGAAACTGACGCGGTAAACAGATAATCGCCAGTGCAGCCAGCAAAGTCTGAACCCAGAAGCTTTCCGGTACGCCAAACAGCTGTACATCATGGAAAGTAGACTGAATATCGCTACTGATCTGAGGCAGATTTTCTGGTGCTTCAAAAATAAAGAAACAGGCTACGGCTAGCAGGGCAAATAGCTTGACGAAGGACTCAAAGGCGACAGCCAGCATCAGACCGCCATGCTGTTCAGTGTTGGCAATCTGCCGAGTACCAAAAATCATCGCCAGAATCGCCAGGACGCCAGTCAGGAACAGCACGCTATTAGTCGTACTGGCAATCCCAGCTGAAGGTTCCAGAATGACCGCCGCACTCAAGGCAATTGCACGCAACTGTAAGGCCAGATAGGGAATGATGGCAATCACCGCCAGAATGGTGACCAGCGAAGCCAGAGGCCCACTCTTACCATAACGTGCAGCGACGAAGTCGGCGATAGAGGAAATCGCATGATGCTGGCGTACCCGTCCCAGACGGCGCCAGATATCGTAACCAATCGCGACAAAGAGCAGGGGACCAAGATAGATCGGCAGGAAAATAATTCCTTCACGAACCGCAGCACCGGTCGCGCCATAAAATGTCCAGGAAGAACAGTAGACGCCTAAAGTTAAACTAAACAATAGCATGCGGCCACGGGTACTCAGCCGGCTGGCATGTTTTTCCCCATAGAAAGCGCAAGTAAAGAGTAAAGTGATATAGAGGGCGAGCACCCCTATGATGAGCCAACTGTTCATATAGCCTGATGTGTACTGTGCATGACGCTATGATACCGCATCATGCACTCAGCAGTTTAAATTGATCATTTTTTAACGACCAAAGTCTAAATTACAAGTCATTCTAAATGTTGTTATTTTGCAACAGTGATAATTCGAATTAAAAAATAGTAAGCCCATGGTGGGGCTACAGGAGTGTAAATATGGATGAGGCCCAAGTAGAAAGAATTCTACAGAATCCCAAATTCAAAGAAATGGTACGTAGAAAAAGTACGCTGAGCTGGACCTTAACCGGCATCATGCTATTTGTCTATGTCGGTTTCATGTTGCTTGTTGGCTACAACAAAGAATTTCTATTGTCTTCAATTTCTGGCGGTGTAACGACCTGGGGTGTACCTCTAGGTATCGGTATCATTATTTTGTCTTTTATATTGTGCTGGGTGTATTCCTACATTGCCAATAACAAACTTGATCAGCTGAACAGAGAAGCAATTCAGGAAGTGGAAGCGATTACAAAAGAAAAGGGGCAACACTAAGATGAAAGGGATTTCATATCAAGCGCTTGCTGCTGCAGCGCTGACCTTGCTCAGCTCGGCAATGGCATTTGCTGGACCAGATCTGGGTGCTGCGGAGCAGCAAGCGACCAACTGGCACGCGATTATCATGTTTGTGATTTTCGTTGGAGCAACCTTATTTATTACCAAATGGGCTGCCAAACAAACCACAAATACTAATGATTTCTATACTGCCGGCGGCGGGATTTCTGGCTTCCAGAACGGTCTGGCCATTGCTGGTGACTTCATGTCTGCAGCATCTTTCCTCGGTATTTCCGCGATGGTATTCCTGTCCGGTTTTGACGGATTGCTGTACTCACTAGGCTTTATGGTGGGTTGGCCAATCGTTTTATTCCTGGTGGCAGAACGTTTGCGTAACCTGGGTAAATTTAACCTGTCTGATGTAGTGTCGTTCCGTCTGGAAGAAAAACCGGTGCGTACTCTAGCTGCATTAAGTTCACTGGTTGTGGTGGCGTTTTACCTGATCGCACAGATGGTAGGTGCAGGTCAGTTGATCAAGTTACTCTTCGGTCTGAACTACAATATTGCTGTGGTGATTGTTGGCCTGTTGATGATGGCTTACGTAATCTTCGGTGGCATGCTAGCGACCACTTGGGTACAGATCATTAAAGCAGTAATGCTGTTGTCTGGTGCGACATTTATGGCTTTCATGGTAATGAAGGGCGTAGGTTTCAGCTTTACCAATATGTTTGAACAATCGATTCAGGTTTACTCTAAAGTACATGACTTGAGCCTTGCAGATGCAACGAAGATTATGGGTCCGGGTAATCTCGCTTCGAATCCGGTCGATGCGATTTCTCTTGGTCTGGCGCTGATGTTTGGTACAGCAGGTCTGCCACATATCCTGATGCGTTTCTTTACAGTAAAAGATGCCAAAGAAGCACGTAAATCAGTGGTGGTTGCAACAGGCTTTATCGGTTACTTCTACCTGTTAACCTTCATTATCGGTTTCGGTGCGATTCTATACGTAGCGAACAACCCGCAGTTCCTGGACATTGCAAAAATGGCAATCACAGGCAAGCTAGAGCTGGTGGGCGGTAACAACATGGCCGCGGTTCACCTGGCAGATGCTGTGGGTGGTGACCTGTTCATGGGCTTCATTTCTGCAGTGGCATTCGCAACCATTCTTGCGGTAGTTGCAGGTTTGACCTTGTCAGGTGCTTCAGCAATTTCACATGACTTGTATGCAAACGTATTCAAGAAAGGCCGTACTACACCTGAATCTGAACTGCGCATGTCTAAAATTGCAACTCTTGGTCTTGCTATCTTTGCGATGATTCTGGGAATCCTGTTCGAGAAGCAAAACGTTGCCTTCATGGTGGGTCTGGCATTCTCGGTAGCCGCATGTGCCAACTTCCCGGTACTGGTTCTGTCTATGTTCTGGAAAGGCCTGACCACACGTGGTGCTGTCATTGGTGGCGTGGTTGGTTTGGTGACTGCAGTAGTACTGATCATACTGTCTAAAGCAGTTTGGGTAGATACTTTCGCGATTTCAGATACACCAGTCGTTCCATTTAATGGTCCTGCATTATTTGCAATGCCACTGTCTTTCTTCTGCTGCTGGTTCTTCTCCATCACAGACCGCTCAGTGAAAGCACAAGCAGAACGCAAAGCTTTCGATGCACAGTTTGTTCGCTCACAAACAGGTATTGGAATCTCAGGTGCATCTGATCATTAAGATCTGATGTCCTAAAAAAGCCTCCTGATGGGGGCTTTTTTTATAGCGATAAAATACCTGAGCTACCCAATGAAATACTTTGGGATAGGTTATCTAAAATTAAATACAGCTATTTTTAACTGAGATTTCAATGATTTTTATACAATCCTGTTTCTAACCATCAGCTAGATCATGCTATGTTAAGCCAGCGATAACAATAATGATGCTCGACAGGACATCAAGACAAATCTCATGAAGCACTCCCTGCTACGATTCTGGACCCATTTTAAGTATCTGCCTTCTGCCTGGCTGCTATGCCTGCAGTTACTGATTCTGATTCTGTCGATGCTGAGTTATGACAGTGTGTCTTATCGCGCGGGTACATGGATGCTGGGGGTGGTGGTCTTGCTGGTGATTGCCAAGGTAATTCGTCAGACTCCGATGTTTACCATTCTGGGACTCATCTTTGTCGCAGGGGCCATCTTCTTTTCGTCGCTGATTTTCTTGGGGCTGCGCTATACCTGGATCATGATCGTCGCGCATCTGTTTGAAGCCAGTGCCTACTTCAGTGCAGCGTATGGCCTGTTACGTTATATGTTTCATGACCGTTATCTGACCAAAGACGAACTATTTGCAGCGGGAGCAGTTTTCACATTGCTGGCTTGGGGCTTTGCTTTTCTCTATAGCATTTGCCAGTTATGGGTACCTTACAGCTTTTCGGACCCAGATCTAAAAGCTTATCAGCCGTGGCTGGATCTGCTCTTTCTGAGCTTTAGTGTACAGTCTGCTACAGGATTATCTGATGTGATGCCGGTCAGCCCGGTCGCACGGATGCTGGCCATTATCCAGATGTTTGTCGGGGTAATGTATCTGGCCTTGATTGTTTCCCGTCTGATTGCCTTACAGTATATTTCTCATCTTCCTAAACAGACTCATATACAACATAAGCATAGAAAGCCTGAGGAATAGAACGTACAGAGCTGCATAGCTTGGTTACAGTAACTTAACGGCTTTATTTTCCTGAATATTTTAAAATCTTAAGGTCCAAAACGTATCTTTGATCGTAATTCTCTCGATCAGAATGTTTTTACTTATCAATAATGATTCAAGCCTCCCGGCATCCAATCTATTAAAAAAATGGGGGATCTATGCCTTCCAAACCTTCATCCTGGTTTGCCAATATCAATCCGAATGTCTTTATTAGTACAGTGGTGATTATCGCCATTTTTTTGGGACTGGTAATACTGGCACCTGATTCATTCGACCTGTTGACCAAGCAAATGAATGCGTGGATTACCACTTCATTTAGCTGGTTTTATGTCCTCTCCGTGGCGATCTTCCTGATTGTCCTGATTTATATTGCCCTGTCTGATATGGGGAAAATCAAACTCGGGCCCGACCATAGTCAGCCAAAATACAGCCAGGCATCCTGGTTTGCCATGCTGTTTACCGCAGGTATGGGAATTGGCCTGATGTTTTTCGGTGTTGCCGAACCGGTTATGCACTATGTCACACCGCCTGCTGGTGAACCGGAAACTGTACTGGCCGCGCAGCAAGCTATTCGCGTGACTTTCTTCCACTGGGGCCTGCATGCCTGGGCGATTTACACCATTGTGGGTCTGTCATTGGCCTATTTTGCGTATCGACATAATCTGCCTTTAAAAGTTCGCTCCGCCTTATATCCACTGATCGGCAACCGGATTCATGGCCCAATCGGAGACGGGGTAGATACTTTTGCCACCTTAGGGACAGTATTTGGGGTTGCGACAACTTTAGGTTTTGGGGTGACTCAGATTAATTCGGGTCTGAATTACCTATTTGGAGTTGAGCAGACCCCCAGTACTCAGGTCATTTTGATTATTGCCGTCACTGTAATGGCATCAATGTCCGTATTTTTTGGTTTGGATAAGGGCATCAAACGCCTGGCTGAACTGAATCTGCTGCTTGCTTTACTGTTACTCATCTTTGTTTTTGTTACCGGTCCAAGTATCTATCTTCTGCAGACCACTATCCAGAATTCTGGACAGTATGTTGCAAACCTGTTCAGTATGACCTTCAATCTGTATGCCTATCAGCCTAGTGGCTGGATTGGTGGCTGGACCATTATGTATTGGGCCTGGTGGATTTCCTGGTCACCATTTGTCGGGATGTTTATTGCCAGAGTATCCGAAGGCCGCAGTATCCGTGAGTTCATTGTTGGGGTTCTACTGATTCCTACCGGATTTACCCTGATCTGGATGGGCTTTATGGGCAATGCTGCATTATTCAGTATCATGCATGAAGCCAATACTAATCTGCTTGAGGCAGTACAACGTGACTCCTCTGTAGCGCTGTTCGAATTTTTAGGTAATCTGCCATTTAATTCAGTCACCAGTATTATTGCTACGGTATTGGTTATCCTGTTCTTTGTCACTTCAGCAGATTCTGGATCATTAGTCACGGATTATCTCACGGCGAAAACCGAGAATTCACCGACTTGGCAGCGTCTGTTCTGGACCGTGTTAATGGCTTTATTGGCCATCATTCTGTTACTGGCAGGTGGGCTGGAAGCCTTGCAGTCGGCTACGATTATGAGTGCCTTGCCGTTTACATTTATTATGCTGCTGATTTGCTGGGGACTGATTAAGGCCCTGCATCTGGATGTAACGAAAATGCATGCGCTACAAGCTGCACGTATTACCCCGCGGGCCATTCAGAACCCGCGTAGCTGGCAACAGCGACTCGGTTTAATTATGCATTATCCGCATACGCATGATGAAGTACGTGATTATATTGATACGATGGTCAGCAAAGCTTTTAACAGTTTTCAGGTTGAACTGAAACGTCGTCACATCCAGGTGAAAATCTTTAAACTGGAAGATGGGATCGAGTTACGTGTCGATCATCAGAATGAAATGAACTTTATTTATCAGGTCATTGCTACCCAGACTTTAGCACCGAGCTTTATGCCGGATGCAGATTCTCCGCAATCTTATCAGGCAGAAGTCTTTTTAAGGGAAGGGGGGCAAAATTATGATGTGATGGAATGGACTCAGGAAGATTTAATCCAGGACATCATTGATCAATATGAACGTCATCTGCACTTTTTAAGTCTGGTCCGTTCTCCAGAATAAATATTTGATCCAATAAAAAAGGACGCTGATGCGTCCTTTTTTTATTCAGTCACTAATTCAGAAATTAGAAACGGAATTTAGCATTTAAGCCTACAGTTTGTGTATCACGAACTACAGCATTTTGAGCAAGATTTGCTTCGTAGTTTGAGTTCACATAACTAGCACCTACAGCAACTGCTGGAGTGATGAAGTAGTTTACGTTTGCGCCCCAAGCTTTGTCTGGAGAGTTAGCGTAGCTAGATTCCATATAAGATGCACCAACGCTTAATTTAGGGTTGATGTACAAAGTAGTACCTAGGTTGTAAGCAGTATCTTCACCATAAACCAAGCCGCTTTCGAAGCCAAGTGACATGTTAGTGCCGTCAATTGCGCCTACATATTTAGTACGAGCAGTGATTGCATCTTGGTCTTCATCGATTGTGCGAGACTCAAGAGCAGCTTTAGCAACGCCGTTGTTGAACATATTGAAAGCGTCATAAGAAGTTTGGTCTGCAACGCTTGTGTAACCTACAGCTACCAGGAAGTTAGGAATAGGGAGTACACCTACTTCTAATGCATAACGGTCGCCATTGTCATCATTTTGGCCACCTTTACCATCAGTAATTGTATGGCTATAAGAAGCGCTTGCATAAGCAGGAACAACTTTAGTTGGGATGTAAGCTTCACCTTTCACACCGAAAGTATGAGAAGTCTGGTCTCTATCATCAGCATCTACATCATATTCGCCATATGTATAAGCAGCAGAAACGTTAGATGCCTGGTTGATGAAAGCAGCTTCAGCTAAAGGGCTTTTAGAAGCGTCTACATCTTTGAAGTAGTAAGTACCTTGAACAGCACCAGTGAAATCTTTGTCATTTACAGTGTTGTCGATGAACTCTGATTGACCTTGAACTTCGAATTGATATGCTTGAGCACCGGTCATGGCTAATAATAAAGCAGTGGCTAAACCGAGTTTTTTCATGATATTTACCATTTTGTTACAAAAGATGTACAACAGGAACGTATTGTATTGTGACAATTTATTAAGTCAATCCAATTCGAAATCGCTATTTTTTTGTACAAAATCATTGTATTGATTTTGTTTAATAGTCTTTTAATTAGAAAATTTAGTTATTTTAGAAAAAAGCTTAAATAACAATGTTGTATACTAAATAAATTGTTACATCTAATCAGGAAAATGAATTAATAAAGGATTTTTTGATTGTTTAATTAAGTTGAATAGTGGATTTTAATTCAAAAAACCAATTTATTTATCATGAAAATAATCATGTTTATTACACTGAATTTAAGAGAGGCGTAAAAACTGTAATATAAAGCAAATTTATGAAAGAATTGATCGGTTTAGCGACAAAATAAGGGTTATAATGTGATGTATTTCACTGTTTTGTCTATAAATTGTGATATGTCATAAATCCTAGTAAATTAATGTGCTTTACATTGTTACCAAATTGACTGATAATAAAAAAATCAGGTTAGAGTTCATGTTTTTACATGATAATTTGACTGATTCTCCACATATTTTTGTTTTTATCGGCCCAGCTTTCCCCAAGGTTGGGCTTTTTTTTTGCCAGAATTTTTTAGAAGCATCAGTCTACGGATTAGTTCATAAAAGAAGATTAGAAAAACTAGTATAGAAAGCCGTCAAAGATGATTCTTTAATGCACCTTAATGGTGCATTATTTCAATTTAAAAATTGCTTCGTTCTATAAAGTTGCAAAAAAAAACCTCAATTTCTATATAAAATTGAGGTTTTTTCGCCAAAATTTGCGGGTAAATCAAAAAATCTGCTGAGGAATAATTTAACTCGCCCTAATGCAGTGCATTATGCACCTAATTGTTGCACGTGTAAATAGTTCAGAAAGCGAGTTTTTTAATTTTCTTATATTTTAAATTATGAAATTTTCATTCCTATTTATATTTTAGTGATAACAGATGAAAAATCCTGAAAATATAAAGAGTTAAAACCTTTAAGAACATAAGAAAAACCTTCTGAAAATCAAAGCAATTGGGAAGAAATATTGATGATGAGTAGGCGTTTATTTGTATAATCTATCTACTATTAAATGGGGAGTCCTTGATTCATGTGAAGGACTAAAAATCAAGATGAATACTTTGCGCTCTGAGAAAATCAGCAAACATCTGTACTGGTCGATGTCGATCATTATTTTATGTTTATTGTGTATTTGTATTCCCTTAATTATTGATAGTAGTCAACATTATTTAAAATCAAAACAAACCTATCAGCAGCTTTATGCCTTACAACAGGTCACCGATCTCTCCAATAAAATCTCCCGGGAACGGGCACCTGCCAACAAAGTAATGTCCAGCTCGGTTGAGGAATTTGCCAAACATCAGCAGGAGTTAAGCGATTACCGTCAGGAAGTCGATCAACAGATGCAAATTACGGCTCAGGCACTCGATCAGGTTGGTTTTAATCACCTAAGCCAGCAACTTTTATCTGAATTGAAACCGAGCTTGCAGAATGGACGTCAGCAGGTCGATCTCTATACTCAAATACCTCGCCCGGAACGTACTGCACAGGAAATGGATCAGGCTATTCTCGCCATGTTTACTGCCTGGGATAGCAGCCGTAAAATTCTGAAAGGAGTAGTGATTGCCTCTGCTACGCCATCTGCCCGTTTGGATAATTACATAAGTGAAATCCTGTTTTTATCTGATCTCAGGGATCAATCGGGTCGGGTAGCGTCAAATGTCATGGCACATGTGACATTTGGAACCCAGATTCCAGAGCAAAACATTACCCGTTCCTTGCAGGTCCAGCATCAGGTACGCTACCTCTGGGATATTATTGATACGCTACAGCCTGTTCAGGACAAAACTGATGAATTTATTCGTTTACATCAGCGGGTCGGAACTGAATTTATCCAGCAAGGTTTACCGATTGTGGAGCGACTGATTGAAGATAGCCGCCAGCAGCGTCCTTATTATTTAACTGGAACCCAGCTGACTGAAGCCATTGTAGATAAATTTACAACAGTGATTGATTTGCAGAACTATTTACTGCAATACACCAAAGATGTGGCTATTAAGGAAATGCGCCATGGTCTGAATCATTTGATCTGGACAGTGGCCTTATCTGGAATTTCCCTGATTACGGCAATTTTGACCATGATTTTTGCGCGTAAACGCATCTTTATTCCTTTAATTCGGGCACGTAAAATTTTATTTGATTTGTCCACTGGGTCTGAACGGAAGCAAGCCCAATCAAAACTAAAAATAGACCGGCCTACTGAATCCTTATTTACAGCAATTCAAAAACTGCAGCATACGCTGCAAGAGCGTGAAGCATTAGAATTTCGACTGAAAAATATTGCCCATTCCGATTCCCTGACTGGACTGGCTAACCGTTTTGCGCTCGATGAATATATCCGTTTTATGGAAACGCATCCGACCCAGTTTAAGCGAACCTGCCTGATGATTATTGATATTGATCATTTTAAACAGGTCAATGATCAATATGGGCATATTATTGGTGATCAGGTTATTCAACTGGTTGCAGAACGCTTAAAAGCCAATGTCCGTGCTTCGGATCTGCTGGTTCGCTATGGCGGTGATGAGTTTCTGGTCCTGATTGAAAATATCGAGATGCAGCATGCTTTCATGCTGGCGAATAAAATCCGGACCGAAGTCGCTGAACATTCTATTCTGACCGCAGCTGATGAAGATATTCATGTATCGGTGAGTATTGGGGTAGCGATTGGTGCAGAGTCATGGATTGCTTTACTGGAACAGGCCGATGAGGCGTTATTTAAGGCCAAAGCCAAAGGACGTAATGTGGTGGCTGAGGTTTAAACCACTTAACTGAATTTTTTAAGCTAAACAGTCTGAAGAGTCATAATTTTATAATTTATATTGTTAAAAAATAAAGTAAATTTCATTGAAGTTTTTAAAAAATATAAAAATTTAGGGGATCTTAAAATGAGTAAAAATTGTATTTTCTGTCAAATGGTAAAAGGGGAATTGCCATGTCATTTAATCGATGAAAATGATGATTTTATGGCGTTTCTTACTATATTTCCCAATACATTGGGCGCAAGCGTAGTGATTCCAAAACAGCATTATTCCAGCTATGCCTTTGAACTGAGTGACCAGGTGCTGACAAATCTGGTTTTATATACCAAGCAGGTAGCCCTAAAATTGGATCGTTATTTTGATGACGTTGGCCGAACAGCAATGGTGTTCGAGGGATTTGGTGTCGATCATGTGCATGCCAAGCTATTTCCAATGCATCAGACTAAAAATACCCATGAAAAATGGCAGCCAATTAATTCTTCAGTCGATAAGTATTTTGATGCTTATGAGGGCTATATTTCATCGCATGATGCTCGAAGGGCGGATGATCAAGCGCTGGCACAATTGGCTGAAAATATTCGCTCAATCGCATAGTCAAAAATAAAAGCCCCCTCTTTTTAAAAGAGGGGCACTCTCCACTGCTGTCCCATAGTTTG
>NZ_JAALGV010000011.1:0-33026 GCF_011174875.1 Acinetobacter sp. GFQ9D191M | reverse complement strand
ACTCAGATACATCTGTTAATGCATTCTATTTGAAGAAAGCTAGGCAAACGAAGCGCAAGCAACGTAGATAAGACCATAGCGAGTAAGCATACCAGTTGTGCTGGCGACCATAGCAAGAGTGAACCACCTGATCCCTTCCCGAACTCAGAAGTGAAACCTCTTAGCGCTGATGGTAGTGTGGGGTCTCCCATGTGAGAGTAAGTCATCGCCAGCTCATTATTCCAAAAGCCCTCTGCTCACGCAGGGGGCTTTTTTTATGCGTGGGGTTTCTAGAAAAAGAAGTAAATAACCTCCTAATTATACCTAGATAATAAAAATATAAATAACGTGAAAAGTATAATTAATTAACTTCGCCTTATTTTCTTATTGGTCTGTCTAAAAATTATTCAATCTACGACTTTAGCCTAAATTTTATTAAAAACATCTAACTTGGTAAGTTTTGCAGTAGACAAGGTTTAAAGAATCATCCATTTTATATACAAAAGTGAATGAACGTTCATTTTTTCATAGAATAAAAAAGCTCACAATTGGAGGTGAGGAAAAATGACAGCAACAACAGTGAATGTGAATGCTGTAGTGGATGAAGCAAAGTTTAAACCTTTTCATTTAAAGATCGTACTTTGGTGCGTATTTGTCGTTATTTTTGACGGTTATGATCTGGCAATCAACGGTGTTGCTTTACCCCTACTGATGCAAGAATGGAATATGACGGCAGTTCAGGCCGGAATGCTTGCAAGTACCGCTCTGGCCGGCATGATGTTTGGTGCCATGCTCTTCGGTATGCTGGCAGATAAAATTGGACGAAAAAATGTCATCCTGATTTGTGTGACCTTATTCAGTGGATTTACGTTCTGGGGCGGTTTTGCCTCTGGTCCGACTGAATTTGGCATCCTGCGTTTTATTGCGGGCTTAGGTATTGGTGGTGTTTTACCGAATCTGGTCGCATTAACTTCTGAATATGCGCCACAAAAAATGCGTAGTACCTTAGTCACTACCATGTTTAGTGGTTATGCAGTTGGCGGGATTATGGCGGCGTTATTAGGTGCCTGGTTTACCCCAAGTTTTGGTTGGGAAATCATGTTCTATATCGCAGGTATTCCATTATTGGTGCTACCTATACTGTATTTGTATTTACCGGAATCTTTAACTTTCCTGGTAAAGAAACAGCAAAATGAAAAGGCCAGCAAAATTGTTCAACAGATCAGTCCTGAGCAAAATGTCACTGCAAGTACCCAGTTTGTACTGAATGAAGTGCATGCACCCGATGCTTCAATTGCTGCTTTATTTAAGCAGGGCCGTAGCATGAGTACCTTATTATTCTGGTGCTGCTTCTTTATGTGTCTGCTTATGGTCTACGCATTGGGTAGCTGGTTACCAAAACTGATGATGGCAGCGGGTTATTCTCTGGGTAACAGTTTAATGTTCCTGATGGCGATGAATATTGGTGCAGTGGTTGGAACCATTGGTGGTGGTATTCTGGCAGATCGTTTCCATCTGAAACCGGTCATTATTGGCATGTTCCTGTTGGGTGCAGTTTCATTAGTTGGATTAGGCTTTAACTCTCCACAGGCTGTGATCTATCTATTAGTCGCTGCTGCAGGTGCTTCAGCAATTGGTAGTAGTATTCTGCTCTATAGTTTCGTGGCTCAGTACTATCCATTGGCAATCCGCTCTACTGGTATTGGTTGCGCGTCTGCAGTCGGTCGGGTAGGGGCAATCGTTGGTCCAATTATTATTGGATTCCTGTTAGGTATGGAGCTGCCACACAAAATGAACTTCCTGGCAGTTGCGATTCCAGCCATTATTGGTGCGATTTCAGTGGCGATGATTGTACGTAAAGATCTGAATGCAGAACGAAATGCTGAGACCTTACTGGCGAAACAGAAGCTGAATTCTATTAAAACCTAGTCACTTTTTGCCAATCCACTTGCTATAAATCTTAATTGAGTCAAAAGATCCCTTTCATAAGAAAGGGATTTTTTGTTCAAAGTATAAAAATCATTCATAAAAAATCGAATAAATCAAAAAATCATTGGTCTATAGACTATTTATATAGGCATTTTAATGAGAATAATAAATGTCTAAATATTCAATTATTTAGCTTTATAAAAATGTGATAAATCACACAAATAACCTCTATTTAATGGCTGAAATAGCTCCATCATTTGGTCTTATTGTGCGCTAAATCTCACTTGCGTATATTGCTAAAACTTGAATACTCCCCCGGATATTCAAAAGGATTTTATGGACAAGTACTCATGGGAGATGAGAACGATGACAACGGAAACAGTAGATATAAATTCTGTAGTCGATAATGCGAAATTTACGCCTTTTCACTTCAATGTAGTTGCTTGGTGTTTACTCATTATCTTGTTTGACGGCTACGATCTAGCAATCAATGGTGTTGTTTTACCTTTATTAATGCAGGACTGGGGCTTAAGTGCCGTTCAAGCGGGAATGCTTGCCAGTACTGCACTTGCCGGCATGATGTTTGGCGCGATGATCTTTGGTTCTCTAGCAGATAAAATTGGCCGTAAAAAAGTCATCATGATCTGTATCGTATTATTCAGTGGTCTGACCTTTGCCGGTGGCTTTGCTTCAAACCCGACTGAGTTTGGTATTTTACGCTTCCTTGCTGGTCTGGGCATTGGTGGTGTAATGCCAAACCTGGTGGCACTGACCTCTGAATATGCACCACAAAAAATGCGTAGTACTCTAGTGACGACCATGTTTAGTGGTTATGCGGTAGGTGGTGTAATGGCTGCCTTATTAGGTTCATGGTTTACCCCAAGTTTTGGTTGGCAAATCATGTTCTTTATCGCAGGTATTCCATTATTCTTATTACCAGTGATCTGGAAATTTCTGCCAGAATCTTTAGCCTTTATCGTCAAAGACAACAAACAGGAAAAAGCACGTCAAATAGTACGTCGTTTGGCTCCAAATCTAAGTGTTACAAAAACTACCACCTTTAAACTGCCACAGGAAAATGTACCTGAAGCAGCAAACGTGGTAAGCCTGTTCCGTCGTGGCCGTGCCGTAAATACGTTATTGTTCTGGGTAGCTTTCTTTACTTGCCTACTAACCATGTATGCACTGAGCAGTTGGTTACCAAAGCTAATGATGGCAGCGGGCTACTCAATGGACAACAGCCTAATGTTTATGATGGCGATGAACGTGGGTGCAGTGGTTGGCATTGTCGGTGGTGGTATTTTGGCTGACCGTTTCCACCTGAAACCGGTATTGATGTTCCTCGGTATGATGGGTGCGATTGTGATGAGCTCAATGGGCTTTGCATCTAACCAGTTCCTGCTTTACATCTTGGTGTTCCTGGCAGGTGCAGCATCAATCGGTTCGCAAATGTTGCTATACAGTTATGTTGCACAATTCTACCCATTGGCAGTACGTTCAACAGGTATTGGCTGGTCATCTGCGATTGGTCGTATGGGTGCGATTGTTGGCCCGATCCTGATCGGTGGCTTACTGGGTATGAACCTGCCTGCACACTTTAACTTTATGGCAGTCGGTTTACCGGTACTGATTACAGCGATTGCAGTTGCTTTGATCATGCATGATGATGAATCTGAAAAGATTGGTTCAGCAGATACCGTTCCTGCAAAAGCTTAAACCTTGAGTTTGAAATAAGAAGCCTCTGAAAGGGGGCTTTTTTATGCTATAAGAATTTAATTTTTAAAAATAAATTTCAAAAGATGAGTGAAGAACAATTAATAGCTGAAGCTATTTTGCAACTTAAACAAGAGTCGAATGTCATTAAAGATTATATTTTCCCGATAGCTATGGCACTTTTTTCTTCATTGATTGGTGCAGTAATAGGGTATAGGGTTTATTTAAGACAAGAAAAGCTAACTGCAGAAAAAAGGAAGCTAGATATACTTAATAAATGGATTTTGATCGCAGATGAAATGCATCAATCATTACTTGCTACTAAATATAATTATTACGGTAATTTAACTTCAAATCCATATCAGAGATTTCTCGTTGTTCCATCAATTATTGGTATGGGAAAAAATTATCAACTTGAATATCATGAATTAGTTTTCATTACAGACCAAAAAGAAACTAAATGGTTGAACGTAGCCTATCTAAGAACTCTTTTTGCTAATTACAACACTTTGCGTTCAATGTGGAATATTAGAAATGAACTTAATGATAAAGTCCGTATACAGTTCTTTAAAGCTAATAATTTAAATACGGCATATGCTGATTTAAGTGATGAAGAAATAGAGTCAAAAATTAATCAGAGTGATTTATCTTGTTTAATTGATCTAACAGAGCGTAGTTTACGGCTTACCGATGACTTAATTATTGAATTTTATAAATTTTTAAACGAATTTCCTACAGCTGTAAGTAAGAAAATAGATTTAAAGTTATTGAAAAATTATGGGTTTATATTACATCTTGATTTTAAAAAGAATAAAGCAGTACATCTTTTATTAGAGGAATGTCCTTTACCTGATTATAAAAAAATATCAAAAATTACAGGAAAGACTGAAGAAGAACTTATGGCAAGATATAGTCCATTATTTAAGTAAAAATAGTAATGGGTAAAATATATGGAATTTAATTCTATCTCCCCAATCCCTGACGATGACGATGAACTGCATCTTCCTGAACTGGTGTACTGGGCATCCTTAGGTGATATTGAACAGGTCGAACAAGCCTTGCAGGAAGGTCTGGATGTGAATTCAGCCGATGAAGAAGGCTATAGTGCCTTACATGCAGCTGCTGAAAACGATCATCTGGAAGTAGTTAAACTGCTGGTGAGCAAAGGCGCAGATGTCGATCATCGCAGTACCTATACCGCTTTGGAACTGGCAGAAATGGCCGGTAATAAAGATGTAGTGGCTTATCTAAAAAGCCTAAAAGGTGGCATTTAAATAAAATAAGATCAAGAAAATAAAAAGCCTCCATCTGGAGGCTTTTTTATAGTATGAACTTAGGCAACATCGCCTTCCAGTTCTTTTAAGATAGCGTCATTGAAAGCAGGAATGTCATCCGGATTACGTGAAGTAATCAGTACCCAGTCGCCAGTATTGCAACGGTGAACTTGTTCATCGACCCATTTACCACCGGCATTTTCCAGATCCAGTTTGAGGCTCTTGTACGAAGTCAGGTTTTTATCCTTAATTCGCTGTGCATCAATCAGAACCCATGGCGCATGACAGATTGCGGCAATTGGTTTTTGCTGATCAGCAAAATGCTGCACGATTTTCTGGGCAGATTCATTAATTCTTAAAGTATCTGCATTCACAGTGCCACCAGGAACAACCAAGAGATCATAATCATCCAGTGTGACATGATCAAAACTGGTATCAGGCGTATATGAGGTAGCAGCTTTAGTATCGCCTTTTACAGTCGCCACCTCTTCATTTTTTTCTGCCGCATGAATCACTTCAAATCCTTTGGATTTTAGAAAATTTAGAGGCTCGACCAGTTCATCATGTTCAACGCCTTGGTTTGAAGTAATAAAGAGGACCTTTTTTACCATGATTGCTGTTCCCAAAAAATGTGAGGATTTTCAGATTAACAACAAAGTGATTCTTACAATGTTGGATTTTTAGCTCGGAACTGTTAAACAATGCTAAGAATTTATAGATAAAAAAAGCCCCAACATCCTGTTGGGGCTTTTTTCGTATCTCGTGTCTAGGTATAACTCCTGTCGTACCTCACGTCCTGGTGCACTGCTTTATTCTTCTTGTTTTTAGGTATTTGAGCTTCCTGCTTTGTATGTTTATAGAATAGTCTGAACCTAAAAACTGGCATAGACGTCGATGACATCTATCTTTGTACGTCTGGGCTTACAGGGTGAAGACTAATTTTCATAAGTCATTATATTATTTAGAAGTGTATATCTAAGCCGATATAAGGACCTTTAAATTCCAGTTCCAAATCTGGCGCATTATTTTGTTCGGCATCAATATTCATGATGCGATAGCCGACTTTAGCCCCTACATCGACCAGCAGGTTATCAATAAAGTCATATTGCAGTTCAGCCTGAACATCAGTCTTTTTAATATCGCTACCATGACTGTAAACCGCTTCAGCTTTAGCACTCATGCCAGTAAATGGCAGTTTTACCCCAGCTGTAGCATAGAGTAATGGACTGTATTCATCTAGATCGTACTGAGTCAGGGCACCTGCATTCAGATTTCTGACTGTACCATCCAGATTGGTCAGACCAGCACCGATATCAGCATGCACAATGGTATCCAGCAGTTCGTAATACAGAATATAGTCGATATTATTAAGTTCGATATCGGCAGCATTCAGCGGGGTGCTTTGTTCGCTATTATTGTCCAGATTCACATATTTGATTTTGGCATTTGGCAGTAGTGGTGCTGGATGTTCAAATGCGACAGAGAGTTGTGCCGTGCCTTGGCGATCCAGGTCCTGTTTGCTGGCATTGGCAGACTGGCTATAACCGTCAAAATTCCAGTAGCTGGCATCTGCTTTAAGACCAATCACATCCGCATGGCCTATGCTGCTCAGCCCTAATCCTAGTAATAATGCAGTGAATAATTGTGTACGCATTTCTAATTTTCCTTACGCTTTCTTTAAATTGAGCGATTTTGTTACCTAAATACATCTTCTTAAACGTAATCAGTAGGTGCATGATATAGGTAATTTCTAAAATGTATATGCTAATGTGAAGGGCAGAATAATGGGATCGACAGCAGCACAACATCATCAAGACTATCCATTATATGTGGCAGGACAGCCGGTACAAACGGGTGAATGGCTGGAGGTCAAACATAAATATAGTCAGGAGCTTTATGCACGTGTCGCGCTGGCAGATGCTGAAACTTTAGAAAAGGCGATTCAGTCTGCGACTGAGGCAGAAGCAGAAATGGCAGCGTTGGAACCTTTCCAGAAACAAAAAATTCTGCTGCATTGTGTGAAGCGGTTTAATGAAATCCGTGAAGAACTGACTGAAATCCTGATTGCGGAAGGTGGCAAGCCACGTAAAGCAGCTGGCGCAGAAGTAGAACGTCTGATCAATACTTTCCAGATTGCGGCAGATGCGGTCACCCAAATGGATCAGGGGCGTATTTTGCCTCTGGCAGTCACCGCCGCAGCTTCCGGTTATCAGGGCATGGTGAAACAGGTACCGATTGGCGCTGTTTCCCTGATTAGTCCGTTTAACTTTCCATTAAATCTGACTGCACATAAAATTGCGCCGGCAATTGCTGCAGGTTGTCCATTCGTGTTGAAACCGGCGAGTCTGACTCCAGTTTCAGCCTTAAAAATTGCCGAGATTCTGGCAGAAACTGATTTACCGAAGAATGCTTTTTCAGTTCTGCCGTGTCCACGCGATCTTGCAGATGTACTGGTTACAGATGACCGTTTTAAATTGCTAAGCTTTACCGGTTCCGATGTCGTGGGCTGGGATATGAAAGCCCGTGCCGGCCGCAAAAAAGTTACTCTGGAACTCGGTGGCAATGCCGCAGTGATGATTGAGCCAGATACTGAACTCAGTGAACAGCTGATTGACCGTCTGATTGGTGGCGCTTATGGTCATGCAGGGCAGGTGTGTATCAGTGTGCAACGTATTCTGGTGCATCAGGATATTTTTGAAGAACTGAAAGACAAGCTGGTTCAGAAACTGCAACATCTGAAAGCCGGTGATCCCGATTTGGAAACAACTTTGCTGGGGCCAATGATCAAGGAAGCTGAAGCTAAACGTTTGCATCGCTGGATGGAAGATGCCGTAGCGCAAGGTGCTAATGTACTGACTGGTGGTGAAGTGAAGGGTGCGATGTTTGAACCGATCCTGTTGGAAAAGGTAGATCATCAACTGGAAATTTATCGTAATGAAGTGTTTGGTCCGGTCGCCATTATTGAAGCTTATAGCGATTTTGAATCAGGAATTGCCTGTATTAATAGCAGTCGCTTTGGTCTGCAAGCCGGCATCTATACCCAGAATCTGCAGAAGATGATGTATGCCTGGGATCATCTGCATGTGGGTGGTGTCATCATTAATGATATTCCATCTTTCCGTGTTGATAATATGCCTTATGGTGGTGTCAAAGATTCCGGTCTGGGCCGTGAAGGTATTCAGTCTGCGATTCGTGACATGCAGGAAGAACGGATGCTTGTCATCAAATGTTAAGCTGACCGAATCAATCAGTACTGTTCCACAATCGGGATAATTAAGACCGGTTGTGGAATTTTGCTTTTTATTGCTTAAAAAGGTAGCAGCGTAGGCAGAAAATATAGGCTGAATAAATGAAGACACAGCTCTGTTTTTATTCAGAAGAAAATAAGCGAGGAAGGTATAAAAATACTTTTTCAATCTCTATTTAACACTTGATGAATTAAGAGCGAAAAATTGCTTGAAAACTGTAGTAAAACTTAAAAACAATATATTCCAAAAAGTTTATATACATATAACCAATAAAATCAAGGGATCAGCGTAGAATTATTGAGCATTTGATAAGAATAGATTATAAAAAAGGAATGTTTTAAGCAGAAATTACAGAAAAAAATTGAAAAAGTCAGTATTGTTGAACCATCTACAAGGTCGGCTTTCTGCTCAGACTTTAAGCAAGCTGTCCGGCTAGCTGACCTGTTTGTATATTAGAATTCGATGCCCAAAAGGTATAACTCTAATTCAAACACCCGAAATAATTGAAATGCTTCTTCAGTGCTCGCGACATAACCATAACAAGCAGTATTGAATGAAGTTTAAAGTTTAGGTGTTCTATGACAGATACTCGAGAGAATTGGTCGGCACGATCAGGATTTATTATTGCAGCCATTGGCTCTGCCGTTGGTTTGGGGAATATTTGGCGCTTTCCATACGTTGCCTATGAAAATGGCGGCGGGGCATTCCTGATTCCTTATCTGATTGCGATTTTTGCAGCAGGTTTACCTCTATTATTTTTAGATTATGCAGTCGGACATAAGTTCCGCAAAGCACCACCAATGGCCTATAAAAAACTCATGAATGCAGAATCTCTGGGTTGGTGGCAGGTCATGGTGACCCTGATCATCGGGATTTATTATGCCAGCGTCCTGTCTTGGGCCGGCAGCTATATGATTTATTCCTTTGGACAGCAGTGGGGCACAGATACACAAGCCTTTTTCTTCAATAGCTACCTGCAAAATGGTGAGGGCCTGACCTTCGGTTTCGTCCCTGTACTGTTCTTTGGTTTAGTGGTTGTTTGGGCAGCCGTGATGCTGATTCTTTACGGTGGGGTACGCCGTGGGGTGGAACTGGCGAATAAAATCTTCATGCCATTACTGGTAATTTTATTCACGATTCTGGTGATTCAGGCGGTACGTTTACCGGGTGCAGTCGATGGCTTAAATGCTTTCTTTACCCCAAACTGGGAAGCCATGACCAATTATAAAGTCTGGTTGGCTGCGTTTGGTCACATCTTCTTCTCACTCTCAGTGGGCTTCGGGATTATGTTGACCTATGCCTCTTACCTGAAACGTAAAACTAACCTGACCGGTTCAGGTGTCGTGGTGGCATTGGCTAACTCGTCTTTTGAAATCCTGGCAGGTATTGGAGTTTTTGCAGCGCTTGGTTTTATGGCGTTCAGTTCAGGTGCGAAGGTTGAAGATGTGGTCTCTGGTGGTATCGGTCTGGCCTTTATTGCCTTCCCGAAAATCATTTCCAGTTTAGGTGCCGGTGGTGACCTGTTCGGCTTCCTGTTCTTTGGTTCATTAACGGTGGCAGGTATTACCTCTATGGTCAGTATTCTGCAGGTGCCAATTGCGGCATTCCAAGACAAACTTGGCTGGTCGAAGAACAAGTCAGTGACTATTATTGCAGGTGGTTCAGCAGTTGTATCCACCTTGATGTTCTCGACTCATAGTGCCATTACCTTTGTCGACATCATTGACTACTTCGCTAACAACATTGGTATTGTGGGTGGTGGTCTGTTCTCGATTATTTTATTGTCCTGGTTCCGTCGTCCATTGATGAAACAGCTGGAAACACATGTGAACGAGTTTGCCAGCCTGAAGCTGGGTGGCAGCTGGAAATTCATGTTGACTGTGATCACGCCGTTATCTTTATTATCAGCATTGGGTTTAACCTTAAAATCAATCATGGCAGAAGGTTATGGTGATTATCCTGCAAGTACGCTATGGATGATTGGTGGGGGCACGATTGCATTCTTTATTCTGGGTGCCATTCTGTTCAGTCTAGTGAAAGATCGTCATAGTTAGGAGAACGAATATGAATACATCTGCATTAATTATGATGATTTTCTCCATGGTTTTATTATGGGGTGGTCTGGCACTGGCTGTCATGCATCTGGCAAAAAATCCAGAAGAACCAGAAGACTAAAAATCTTCACATAAACACATTGTTGCTGTAAATGAAAGTCATTATCATCTTTGCTGATAATGACTTTTTTTAATGGGTAGACTTATGGGAATTGCTCCCGTTACCGATGCACAAGTCTATACTGCTTTTGCAGTGACATTTTTGGCAGGTCTGGCTACCCTGGTGGGTGGGGGATTGGTGCTGTTCTTAAAAAAACCGAATTACCGGGTTTTAGCCTTTGGACTGGCCTTTGCTGCCGGAGCAATGATCTATGTCTCGCTCACAGAAATTCTAAACAAATCGATCAGTTCATTTAGCCTGGCCTTTGATGAAAAATCCGGTTTTGCTTATGGTACTTTTGCCTTTTTATTGGGTGTAGTACTGGTCTTATTGCTGGATCGATTCGTTCCTAATCCGCATGAAACCATTGAGGCACAATCGAAACAGGATCTGAGTCAGCCGCAATTACTAAGAACAGGACTACTGACGTTATTTGCGATTAGTGCACATAACCTGCCAGAAGGATTGGCGACTTTTTTTGCGACGCTGGAAAGTCCTGCACTGGGTGCACCATTGGCGGTTGCCATTGCGATTCATAATGTGCCTGAAGGTGTTGCGATTGCATTACCGGTCTATGGTGCAACAGGCCGTAAAGACTATGCACTTGTGGCCAGTCTGGTTTCAGGCTTTGCTGAACCTCTGGGCGCTGCGCTGGGTTATTTCATTCTGGCGCCGTATATGAGTCATACCATTTATGGCATGGTGTTTGGGATTATCGGTGGGGTGATGGTTTATCTGGCACTAGATGAACTCTTACCGACTGCAAAACGTTTTTCTAAAGGTCATGAAACCGTTTATGGTCTGGTCAGTGGGATGGCGGCACTGGCGACCAGTCTAGTGATTTTTAAATTTGTACAATAAGAATTTCAAATCAAAACAATAAAAAAGGCAGCCAAAGCTACCTTTTCTTTTAGCAATATCATTTAAGCAGTTTTTTCAATCCGGCAATAGAAGAAGCCATCGCCTTGACCGGTTTTAGGTAGTAGCTGACGGCCATGGATCTGTTCAATGCCCCAATCTGCTTCGATCTTGATTTCCTTAGCATCTGCATGTTTGCTAAAGAATTTGACCATCTGCTGTTCATTTTCCGCTTTGAGAATTGAACAGGTGATATAGAGCAGGGTGCCACCGACTTTCAGTTGCTGCCACATATTTTCCAGAATCTGCTTTTGCAGCTCTACTGTCTGGGTAATATCGGTTGAATGACGTAACAGACGAATATCTGGATGGCGACGCATTACACCGATGGCTGAACATGGCGCATCCAGCACGATACAGTCCGGCTGTTCCGGTGCCTGCCAAGTGATGGCATCTGCGGCTTTAATTTCAACGTGTTCGCCTTCCAGTAACAGGCGTTCAAGATTCTCAGTGACACGCGTTAAACGCTTGGCATCCTGATCAAGAGCGATCAGTTTACGCGGCTGATATTTTTCTAGAATATGCGCCGTTTTACCACCCGGTGCTGCACAGGCATCAATCACAAACTTGTCATCCAGATTTGGCAACAAGGTAGCGCAGAGCTGGGCATGTTCATCCTGTACCGAAAAACCACCGACATCAAAGCCAGGTAAGTCAGGTACCTGTACAGTGGCATCGAGAATAATCCCGACCTTGGAAACAGTACAGGCATGGGCAGGAATTTCGTGCTCGTCCAGAATTTCCAGATAGTCTGCGCGGCTAACCTGACGTTCATTTACGCGCAGGGTCAGTGGAGCAATCTGCTTTAACTCATGACTCAGCTCAGTAAGCTGCTCTGGCCAGTCTTTTTTCAGGCGTTTAAATAGCCAGCTTGGCAGGCCATGAGCCTGATCCAGTGCTGCCTGAAATTCCGATGTTTCACGTGAAACACGGCGCAGGATGGCATTCACTACGCCACTTAAAGCCTGATAACCAAGTTGCTTTACTGCAGTCACGGTTTCAGAAATGGCAGCGTGTGGCGCGATTCGGGTTTCCAATAACTGGTATAGGCCGACATAGAGACAGGTTTCGACCGTATCATTATTTAAAGGCTTCACCAGCAGTGGCAGAGTAATACTTTTAAGTGCGTACCATTGACGCAAAGTACCCAAAACCAGTTCATGGAACAGGGCACGATCACGGTCAGCCACTTTCTTTAAATGCAGCGGCAAGATGCTGGCCAGAGATTGTCCTTGCTGTACAGCAAGTAAGGTACGAATCACTTGGGCACGCAAGTTAAGGTGAGATGTGCCTGATTCAGAATGACTCATGCCAATAATTGTCCTACATGTAATTTTTGGGTCTGGTTAATTTGTACCGGATTGAGCGGTTTGCCGCCCGGCCATTGTAGTGAAGTGAGACACACTGCTTTTTCATCACCACAGGCCACATGTACACCCTGTTTATCAATCGCTAGAATCGTGCCAGCGACATGACAGTGTGCATTTTTTTCTGAAAGTACCGAACCCCAAACCCGCAGGTTGTTATTTTCATCCAGAGGAATAAAAGCGACTGGCCAAGGATTAAAGGCACGGATATTACGGTCAATATTAGAGGCAGTACAGCTCCAGTCAATTCGGGCTTCTGCCTTAGACAGCTTATGAGCATAGACGGTAAGTTCTTCGTCCTGCACTTCCCGGGCAGCTAAATACTGTTGTAATTTTTCTTCAGATTCCAGTACCGCTACAATTGCTTCAGCACCTTGAGCAGCTAATTTATCATGCAGGCTGGCTGAGGTATCTTCTGCAGTAATTGGACATAAGGTTTTATACATCATGTCACCAGTATCCAGCCCGGCAGCCATTTTCATGATGGTCACGCCAGTTTCGTGATCACCTGTTGCAATTGCACGTTGGATCGGCGCAGCACCACGCCAGCGTGGCAGCAGTGAACCATGAATATTCAGGCAACCATATTTAGGCGTATCCAGAACCACTTGCGGCAAAATCAGACCATAGGCAGCTACAACCATCACATCAGCATTCAACGCTTTTAACTCAGCCTGAGCAGCAAGACCTTCTTCAGTTGAAGACTTGAAATGAAGTGGCTGATATACCGGAATGTCATGTTCAAGCGCCAGCTGTTTCACAGCAGAAGCGGTAAGTTTCTGACCACGACCGGCTTTACGGTCCGGCTGAGTATAGACCGCCACAATTTCATGATCGGTTTTGAGAAGCGCAGCCAATGCAGTTGCTGCAAATTCTGGTGTGCCTGCAAATATGATTTTCACACATGAAATTCCAAATAAACTTGGCAGCTATTATAAGCTAAAAGCCAAATGGCCGCCTAATCTACAATGCACTTAACTGTTACAGTGATTATAGATTCCTACTTTTAATTAAATTTTATATAAAAAAAACTCATGCAAATTCTAAAAATTATTCATGAAAGTTTTGTATTGTCCGATCCATGATGGCGGTATAGTAGCTTTATTAAGAGATTTTTATTGTCAGCTCACCGAGACCTCTCTATAGACATTTTTGTCTGCATCTACAACGAATAGGTCATCTTGTAAAACAATGGCTTGTAGTATGATAGGTCTAACATTCGACTGATTTAAGCTCATTGTCAGTATGATCTAGCCAGAGTGAACCTTTTTCGGTTCATTTCAAGCTCAAACTTTGTTGGAAATATAAAATGCCTGACTATCGTTCAAAAACATCGACACACGGAAGAAACATGGCGGGTGCGCGTGGCTTATGGCGCGCAACTGGGATGAAGGATGAAGACTTCGGTAAACCGATTATTGCCGTAGTGAACTCATTCACCCAGTTTGTACCGGGTCATGTTCACCTTAAAGATCTAGGCCAGCTCGTGGCACGTCAGATTGAACAGGCAGGCGGTGTAGCAAAAGAATTCAATACCATTGCTGTAGATGACGGCATCGCGATGGGTCATGACGGTATGTTGTATTCACTGCCTTCACGCGACCTGATTGCTGACTCGGTAGAATATATGGTCAGCGCACACTGTGCCGATGCCATGGTGTGTATCTCGAACTGTGACAAGATCACTCCGGGGATGTTGATGGCAGCAATGCGTCTGAACATTCCAGTGGTCTTCGTGTCTGGCGGTCCGATGGAAGCCGGTAAAGTAAAAATTCGTGGTAATGACAAAGCCATCGACCTGATCGATGCGATGATCGTTGCGGCAGATGATAACTATACTGATGAAGAAGTTGCGGAATACGAACGTTCAGCATGCCCAACCTGTGGTTCATGTTCAGGCATGTTCACTGCGAACTCAATGAACTGTTTGACTGAAGCATTGGGTCTATCACTTCCAGGTAACGGTTCAACTTTGGCAACTCATGCGAACCGTAAAAAACTGTTCGAACGCGCTGGTTCTCTCATTGTTGAACTGGCAAAACGTCATTATGAACAAGATGATTACAGCGTCTTGCCACGTTCAATGGTGACCAAAGCATCGTATGAAAATGCCATGACTTTGGATATCGCGATGGGTGGTTCAACTAACACAGTACTTCACCTGTTAGCTGCTGCAAATGAAGCAGGTGTGGACTTCACTATGGATGACATCGACCGTCTGTCTCGTAAAGTACCAGTGCTTTGTAAGGTCGCTCCTGCGAAGAATGACGTACATATGGAAGACGTGCACCGTGCCGGCGGTATCATGTCGATCCTCGGTGAACTGGATCGTGCAGGCCTGTTAGATACCTCTGTCGGTACGGTTCACGAAGCAACATTAAAAGATGCTTTGGACAAGTGGGACATCATCCGTACTGAAGATGAGGAAGTGTATAAATTCTTTAAATCAGCACCGGGCGGTGTACCGACTCAGACTGCATTCTCACAAGACCGTTACTACTCACGTCTGGACGGTGACCGTGAAAATGGTGTGATCCGTAATGCAGAACATGCTTTCTCTAAAGACGGTGGTCTGGCTGTACTTTATGGCAACATCGCGCTTGATGGCTGTATCGTCAAAACGGCCGGTGTAGATGAATCAATCCTGAAATTTAACGGTACTGCACGCGTATTTGAAAGCCAGGATTCTGCGGTAGACGCGATTCTGGGTGGCAAAATCACAGCAGGTGATGTAGTTGTGATTCGTTACGAAGGTCCACGTGGTGGCCCTGGTATGCAGGAAATGCTGTACCCAACCAGCTACCTGAAATCTAAAGGTCTTGGTAAAGAGTGCGCACTTCTGACTGACGGCCGTTTCTCTGGTGGTTCTTCAGGTCTGTCGATTGGTCACGTATCACCAGAAGCTGCAGAAGGTGGTGCAATTGGTCTGGTTGAAGATGGCGACCGTATCGAAATCGATATTCCAAACCGTACCATTCACCTGGCTGTGGATGATGCGACTATGGCCGCTCGTCGTGCTGCTCAAGATGAAAAAGGCTGGCATCCAGTAGAAGACCGTCCACGTAAGATTTCTAAAGCTTTGAAAGCCTATGCAATGCATACCACAAGTGCGGCAAAAGGCGCGGTACGTGAAATCTAAGCTGTAAATTTTTATAGCGCAAAAAAGCACTCCAGAGGGGTGCTTTTTTTATTTTTGATAATTGCACTACCTCAAATAACTGAATCAGATACACAGAGTCTTACTTTTATCTAAAGATCGCTTTCTATACAATCGAATAAAACCTAGACAGCTTTTAAGCTTCACAAGAATTACATCCAGGACGAATAAAATGAGTAAAGACAATATCCGAGAACATTCTGCTCCCGTCTATGAAGGCATCGAAAATGCACCGGCCCGTTCCATGATGCGTGCCACCGGTTTTCAGGATGAAGACTTTACTCGTCCGTTTATCGGGATCGCGTCGACCTGGGCCAATGTGACCCCTTGTAATATGCATATTGATGGCCTGGCACGTACAGTCGAGCAGGGCGTGAATGCTGCCGGTGGTAAGGGGATTATCTTCAATACCATCACTATTTCCGACGGGATCTCCAACGGAACTGAGGGGATGAAATACTCCTTGCTGTCGCGTGAAATTATTGCCGATTCGATTGAAGCAGTAGTTGGTTGTCAGGCCTATGATGGCGTGATTGCCATTGGCGGTTGTGACAAAAACATGCCGGGCTGCATCATGGGCTTGGCACGTTTAAACCGTCCAGGTCTGTTTATTTATGGTGGCACCATCAAGCCGGGTGAAGGGCATACCGACATGATTTCGGTATTTGAAGCGGTGGGTCAGCATGCCAAAGGCGAAATTAATGCGATTCAGGTGAAACATATTGAAGAAGTGTCTTTGCCAGGACCGGGTTCTTGTGGGGGGATGTATACCGCCAATTCTATGGCCTCTGCGATTGAAGCTCTCGGCATGAGCCTGCCAGGCTCATCCGCACAGGAAGCGGTGTCTGAAGACAAGCAGATTGACTGTGCCCGTGCTGGTGAAGCAGTGATGAATCTACTGCGTCTGGATATCAAGCCACGTGACATCATGACCAAAGCGGCTTTTGAAAATTCAATTAAAGTATTGATTGCATTGGGTGGATCAACCAATGGAGTGCTGCATCTGTTAGCCATGGCGCATACAGCGGGTGTTGAACTAAGCCTGGATGACTTTGTACGAATTGGAAAAGAAATTCCTGTCGTGGCTGATGTCCGCCCATCCGGTAAATACCTGATGTCAGAACTGATTGCTATTGGTGGAATCCAGCCATTGATGAAACGCATGCTGGATGCTGGCATGCTAGATGGTTCCTGTCTGACTGTGACCGGAAAAACACTAGCAGAAAACCTGGCAGATGTAGAAGATTATCCTGAAGACCAGCAGATTATTTTGCCATTCGACCAACCGGTGAAAAAAGACTCGCATCTGATCATTATGAAAGGCAACCTGTCACCGAATGGGGCTGTGGCCAAAATTACCGGTAAAGAAGGTCTATATTTCAAAGGACCGGCCCGCGTGTTTGAAGGCGAACAGGGTGCGATGCGCGGGATTCTGGATGGCGAAGTTCAGCCAGGTGAGGTAGTCGTGATTCGCGGTGTAGGTCCTAAAGGTGGACCGGGCATGCCGGAAATGCTAAAACCGACTTCTGCTATTATTGGTAAAGGTCTGGGGGATTCAGTCGCACTGATTACTGATGGCCGTTTCTCAGGCGGAAGTCATGGTTTTGTGATTGGTCATGTCACACCGGAAGCCTATGAGGGTGGCCCGATTGGTCTGGTGCAAAATGGCGATGAAATTTCCATTAATGCGGAAACCCGTGAAATGACCTGGCATATTTCGGATGAAGAGCTTGCTGCACGTCAGGCGGCCTGGGTGAAACCGAAACCGAATTACACTCACGGGGCACTGGCGAAATTCGCCAAACTGACCTCTGGGGCGGAGACCGGGGCCGTGACTGACCTAAATCTTGAAATCTAAAGTCCTAGAAAACATTGAACATTTGTTGCTGACTTGATATAAGTTTTGCACAAGACTTATATCAGGTCATAAACATCCTCATAATAGGATGTTGAATAAAACGATCCTGCTGGCAAGGGCTGGCATGACAAAATCTTTTCGAGGCACCTCTCATGTCCCTGCTACGCCGTTGGTTTGATCCAATCCGATCGAGTTGGTTTTACCAGAAACCAGTTCGTCAAACGGTGTTATCTATTGAAGATGGCTTGAGCATCCATTTAAGACTGGATGATGTTTATAGTTATCTGGCGGTACAACAGTTACCGCAACTGGAAGAAATTCTCAGTCCGGAACTGAAGCCACTCAAAGTCATCATTTCAGATCAGCGGGCTGAGCCGCCTAATCAGATGTCTTTTGATGAATGGCAGCACTATTGCCTGAATGATGCCAAAATTTTATCTAAACAGCATCGTTTCAGCTTTCATGAGACCCCAGAATTACCGACAGCTGAAGCCTTAAAGCAGGCAGAAACCATCCTGAGAAATACGCCACTACGCGGACAGGATTTTCTGTATTTGCTGGAAGATGTCTTTCATATGCTCTGGCAAAAACAGAACGGAAAATTACGCACTTTATATGCGATGGCCAGCCGTCATCATTCGCCGCAGAATTTTCCGGAACGAATTTTTGAGCATAGTCCGATTCTGGCCAGTTATTTCCAGTTTGGCGGACGCCAGTATCAGGCGGTAGATGATCTGTTACGTCTGACCCGTCGCCTGAAACAGCAGAGATTACTGACCGGCAATCCGATTTTCCTGATCAATCATATTGAATGGCGCGAGCATCTGATCAGTGATGCGGAAGAGCTGAATGAAATCCAGTCCATGGATCCGGAGCTAGACCTGTATATCGCTCTGGAAGATCCGATTTCCTGGTTATTGCTAGCCTATATTAAGGAAGAGCTGGCTGATTTTTATAATATCCAGTTGAATGTCTATCCGCTGTCTCATCAGGGACGGGACTGGTTTGACTGGAGTCTGGCGACGCGCTTATCCAAGCGAACTGAAGTCAAATTTACCCCATTCTGCCGGCCAACCGAGCAGGCCGTGATGCCGATGGCGCAATTGTTTTATAGCTGTCCGGAAGAGCAGCGGATTGAAGCCATGTACCAGATTCTGGAAGCGGTCTGGACTCGTGGTTATGATCTGTCTTATGCAGCGCATTTCAAGCGTATGCAGCAGGAACTGAATATTACTGAACTGACCCAGGAAGACGTTCTGGCCAAGTTGCAGGAAAATGACACCTTATGTGAAATGAAGTCCCAGCCGAATCTACCGGTGCTGGAACTGCGTATTGATGGGCAAAGTTATACATTTAATAGCTTATATCGTGTCTGGATGATTGAAAGTATTTTCAGTAATGTGTTAGAAGAAAAGTATAAGAGTGATAACTAAACTGAAAGTGACTGAATAAACATGGAAAAAATCAAAGCTGAATCATTACAACATGCACGTCAACAGATCGATGCCATTGATACAGCTTTAGTCGAGCTGATCGCTGCGCGTCAATTTTATGTTGATCAAACCACCCGTTTTAAAAAAACTGAAACTGATCTGCAATCACCGGAGCGTATGGAGCAGATTGTGGAAAATGTCAAAGCCTTGGCACAACAGCAGGGCGTGGATCAGGCCTTCATTGAGCATTTGTACCGGGAAATGTTCCAGTATTTCATTCAGCGTGAACTGAAAGAGTTCCGTCCTTAAACGACTTTTAAATCCGATTTTTGTTGATGAATCTGATGATTTTCAGCACATCCATCTGAAGCCTCAATATTTGCTTGAGGCTTCCTTCTTAAAACCCTGATTTTACTCTATTCGTGATTTCTATAGCATGGGCTTAAATCAATTTAGGGTCATCAGATGACTGCTTTTATTATTGCTATTTTTGCTCTGGCTGGCCTGATTAAAGGCACCATTGGATTAGGTCTGCCTGCGGTGTCCATGGGTTTGCTGACCATGTTTATGAGTCCATTTCAGGCAGCAACTTTACTGATAGTACCTTCGATGCTGACCAATTTCTGGCAACTTTTTGCCGAAGGTCATGTACTGAAACTGATTCGCCGTTTCTGGCTGTTGCTAGCAGGCATTATCGTGGGTTCAGTCTGGAGTATTTTCCCGACCTTAGGTCATTCTGAATTTCATAGTGAAGCTTTATTGGGCGGGATGCTTGCTCTATATGGCCTATATGGTTTACTGGCGAAACGGATGCCAGATTTAAGCCAGCATGAAAAGTGGCTTTCTCCGATTATGGGATATCTCGGCGGGGCCTTGACCGTGGCAACTGGGGTAGTCGTGATTCCAGTGGTGCCTTATTTGCAAACCCTGCATTTAAAACGTGATGATCTGGTTCAGGCCTTAGGGTTGGTATTTACCACCTCGACGGTGTGTTTGGCAATTTTCCTGCACCAAAACCCGGTGGAAGATATGCCGATTGATTATACCATGTCAGCGATTGCATTGATTCCGGCCTTGATCGGGATGTGGTTCGGCAAGAAAATCCGTTCTCGTATCTCTGAACAGAAATTCCGGACAGTATTTTTTATCGGCCTGATCGCCTTAGGTAGCTATATGATGCTGCATCAATTTGGCTGGATTTAATTCAGGATTTTTTGTACATCCGCAGAAATGAGGAACTGGCTAAAGTGCTGATAGGCGGTGCTCAGTTCATCAAAGTTCTTTGCAGCTAACAATAACTTGCGGTTGGCCCAATCTCCTGTCAGCTGGATTTGCTGAAATGCATAGAGCTTCGACAAACGTTGTGCAGCACGTTTTGGCATGATCGCGATACCTACACCATTGGCCACAACTTGGGCAATGGCGGCAAAATTTGGTAAGCGTAAGCGGTATTGAATTTCACAGTTCAGCAAGCGAGCCTGGGTTTCAATCGACTGCTGCAAAGAGTGATATTGCATCAGACCAACAAAGGGATAACTCAGACAGTCTGCTAATGTTAATGCCTGATTAGCTGCCAGATCATGTTGTTCAGGGCAGATCAGCACCAGAGGATCATCTGAAAATTCCAGAGTCTGTAATTGTGGCGCAGGAAAAAAGCTGGAAATAAGTCCTAGCTTGGCAGTACCACTCGCTAAAGCCGCAATAATGTCATTGCTCTCCGCTTCTTTGAGGTCAATCTGGATATTTGGGTTATTTACCAGATATTTTGGCAATAATAGGGGAAGGTACTCACTTTGTGCTGAAGAGTTACACCATAAGCTGATATTGGAATTGAGTCCTTCACTAAAACCGGCCATGGCTTGAGACAACTGTTGTCCCTGTTGCAACAGGGCTTGGGCATGCTCAGCAAAGACCTGTCCCGCAAAAGTCATTTTCACCCCGCCAGAATGGCGGCTGAACAGACTGACCTGATATTGCTGTTCCAGCTTTTTAATCCGCTCACTTGCTGCCTGTAAGGAAATGGCAGAGCGTTCAGCACCTTTGGTCAGACTACCTGTGTCGACTATATTGAGAAAAAGACGTAAATCAAAAAAATCCAGACGCATCGGCAGGATGCTCATATAAAAGATCAGGCCTATTTAAACAATTCTTACGATATAAAAAAAGCAGCCTGGAGGCTGCTTGAAAATTTAAGTCTTCGAATTATTTTTTATCGACCAGGCTAAAGAACCAGTTCAGGAATAACGCAGCAAAGGTCGCTGTACCAATTCCACCCAGGTTAAAGTTACCGAAGGTCAGGGCAAAGTCACCCGTACCCAGAATAATCGTTACTGCTGCCACCATCAGGTTTTTGTTCTGTGAAAAATCGACTTTATTTTCGATCCAGATTTTCGCACCGGCAATAGTAATCAGACCAAAGACCACAATTGAGGCGCCGGTTAAAATCGCTGTTGGAATGGTATGAATAATCGCACCAAATTTCGGCGATAAACCGAGGAATACTGCAAATACACCGGCAACAGCAAAGATAATCGTCGAGTAAACCCGGGTAACGGCCATCACACCAATATTTTCACCATAGGTAGTCATACCCGGTGCGCCCACACCACCTGCCAAGGTAGTTGCAATACCGTCCGCCACAAAGGCTTTACCGATATGCGGATCTAGATTCTCACCGGTCATGGCACCCACCGCTTTAATATGTCCCAGGTTTTCTGCAATCAGAATCAAGGCAATTGGCGCAATGATCAGCATGGCATTGGTATCAAATACAGGTGCATGGAAGCTCGGAACACCAAACCAGCCAGCTTGCTGAATTGGCGCAAAATCAATCGCAGTACCATAGCCCATCACATTACTTAAAATGTAGTAAATGAAGTAAGCCAGCAATAAACCGATCAAGAGCAATAGACGCTGTACCAGACCTTTGGTAAACACCGCAATAGAACCCATACACAGTACGGTCACCAGTGACATCCACATATTAAAGGTATTGCCCATGACGTTTTTCACAGTCACAGGGGCCAGGTTCAGACCGATAATCATTACCACCGCACCGGTCACCACCGGCGGCATCAATTTTTCAATCCAGCGGGTTCCCGTTGCCATGACCAGAACACCCATCAAGGTATAAAGCACACCACATGCAATAATCCCGCCAGCGGCGACACCAATATTTGGATTCAGTCCGCCAGCACCTGCATAGCCGGTTGCTGCAATCACCACCCCAATGAACGCAAAGCTTGAACCCAGATAACTTGGTACACGACCACCCGTGATCAGGAAGAACAGGATGGTACAGATCCCC
Source organism: Acinetobacter sp. GFQ9D191M (assembly GCF_011174875.1). Lineage (NCBI taxonomy): Bacteria > Pseudomonadati > Pseudomonadota > Gammaproteobacteria > Moraxellales > Moraxellaceae > Acinetobacter > Acinetobacter sp. GFQ9D191M. Next base: position 10,629 of record NZ_JAALGV010000011.1, on the reverse strand, counting down.
GACATTAAAATGGCCAGATTGGGATCAAAACCCATTAGAAATGGCGCCAGTACCGTCGCTCCGAACATGGCAAAGGCATGTTGTACCCCCAAGATCAGGGTCTGGGCAGGCGGTAAATACTCTGCGGTACCTACTGGTCGTGCATCGATACTACCCTCATAAGGGCGCCACTTGGGAAACCAATTGGACATAAAATGAGCACTCAAAAGATAAATTGTGCACATCATACTCTTGTTTTTTAGAAGATTTAATCACTGAAACAAAATTTTTGTTCAAATTAATTCTATGACTTTATTTGATATTTTACCGTGCGGTAAAAGTTTTTTAAATCAAAACTAAAGTTAAATCAGTGGATTAATTCCCGGACAATTCATATTCAACTTCTATAAGTAATTTCAATTTGATATATAAATAAAGCTTTTTTTGGCTATTGACTGATCAATAAAAAAGCACATCGTGTAGATGTGCTTTAAATGGAAGGGAAAAAATCAACCGGTATTTCGTAAACCGGCGGCAATACCGGCAATACTCACCATTAGGGCATGATCGACTGGCGTGTGTTCAGCCTGCTGCTGTTCCAGATATAATCGACGACGTTTCATCAATTCGGCTTGCAGTAAATGGAGCGGTAACAGATAAGGTTTACGCACGGTCATGGACTGGTCCAAGACACCATTACTGCTCAGCAGTTTTGATTCATCTTTTAAAGTGAGTAGGGTCTGGATGGCATCTTGCAAGCGTTGACGCAGTTCCGTGCCGAGCTCTTTCAGGTCTTCATCCTGAGTCAGATGTGATTCGTAATAGAGCGCGACATTGCTGTCTGCTTTGGACAGCACCATTTCCAGCATATCAATTAAGGTCTGGAAATAAGGCCATTCGGTTAGCATCTCATCCAGAATTGTACGTTGCCCTTGATCCAGTACCTCATTTAATGCGGCACCGGTACCCAGCCAAGCCGGTAACATCAGACGGATTTGGGTCCAGGCGAATACCCATGGAATGGCACGCAAGGATTCAATTCCACCGCTGACCTTACGTTTGGCAGGACGTGAACCAAGCGGCAGCATTTGCAGTTCCAGTTCTGGGGTCACGGTACGCAGGTATTTCACGAAATGCGGATTTTCACGTACCGTCTGACGATAGACTTGTACTGACAGATCAGTCATTTTATGCATCAGATCACGCCATTCCGGTTTTGGTTCAGGTGGCGGTAATAAAGTCGCTTCCAGCGTCGCCGCTGTATAAATTTCCAGATTTTGTAGTGCGATTTCTTCCAGACCGAATTTAAAGCGGATCATTTCACCCTGTTCAGTCACCCGAATAGCGCCTGAAATAGAGCCTGGTGGTTGCGAGAACAAGGCTTGTTGGGTGGGTGCACCGCCGCGGCTGATCGAACCGCCACGGCCATGGAACAAGGTCAACTGGATACCATGCTGTTTAGCAACTGCGGTCAGTTCTTCCTGCGCACGGTACTGTGCCCAGTTGGCTGACATAAAGCCGGCATCTTTGGCTGAATCCGAATAACCAATCATGACCTCATGCTTACCCTGAATATGCTGCTTGTACCAATGCATATTAAAGAGTGTCGACATGGTGTCAGCAGCGCCGTCGAGATCTTTTAAGGTTTCAAATAAAGGTACTACCCGTAAAGGCTGTTTAATCCCAGCTTCTTTTTGCAGCAGCAAGACAGCCAGCACATCACTTGGGTATTCGGCCATGGAAATAATATAGGCACCCAGAGACTCACTTGGCTGTTCGGCCAATGTGCGCATGGTGGTAAACACTTCCTGCACATCCGGATGTTCAATCAGGCTACCCGCTGGTTCATTCAGGTGTTTAGGTAGTAGAGGCCGTTTACTTTGCAGTTCCTGCAACAGGAAGTTTTGACGGGCCTGTTCAGTCCAGGTTTCAAAATTACCCAGACCCAGATATTCAGTAATGGCTGAAATGGCCTGACGATGACGACCAGATTCCTGGCGAATATCCAGTTTGAGAAGTTCAATGCCGAAACAGTTCACCCGGTAAATCAGGTCCAGCAGACTGCTATTGGCAAGTTCTGCCAGATTGCACGCCATCAATGAGCGATAGCAGGTCAGTAAAGGTTTTAATAACTCATCTTTACTTTTAATCACCCGACTATCATCCGCATCTTTGCCATGCAGTTTTTCAGCCAGCCAGGCACGGGTGATTTTTAGACGTTCACGGATATCGCGTAAATATTCACGGTAGGGTTCAGGATGTTGATGGCCTAACGCCTGTGTAATTTCATCGCTGCATTGCTGAATAGAAAGTTCCCAGCGCAGGTTTTCAATATCACGCAGATACAGATCAGCTGCTTTCCAGCGCGACAACCACAATACTTCCTGAGTCACATTATGCGTCACATTCGGGTTGCCATCCCGGTCACCCCCCATCCAGGAAGCGAAACGTACCGGAGCAACATCTAGTGGCAAAGTCTGGCCACATTGTTCCTCAACCATGCCGTTCAGCTCACGGATGAATTTAGGAACCGCATTCCAGAGGGTCTGTTCGATTGTCGTAAAGCCCCATTTGGCTTCATCCACCGGGGTTGGGCGATGTTGACGGATTTCATCAGTTTGCCAGGCAGAACTGATGAGCTGTTTTAAGTCAGCCAAAACTGTCTGACGTTCACGTGGGGTCAGTTTCTGCTGGTCAAATTTGGACAGGGCATTATTGATGCCATCATATTTTTGGATCAGGGTGCGTCGACTGACTTCTGTTGGATGTGCGGTCAGCACCAGTTCAATCTTTAATTCACAGATTTGCTGATATAAGGTTTCTGCAGAAATTTCTTGCTGTTTGAATTTTTCAAATAAAGGAACCAGAGGATTTGGAGATTCTGTAGTTTCCTCAAATTCGCTTTGACGGCGACGACGTACCACATGGTACTGTTCGGCAATATTGGCAAAGTTTAAGAAATGGGTGAAGGCACGGGTCAATGGCAGGATTTCATGATCTTCTAAAGTCAGGAATAATTGTTCCAGCTGTTTTTCTGCTTCCACCTGTCCATCGCGAGCGCCTTTCGATAAGGCCCGAATTTGCTCGACCTGATTAAACAAATCTTGCCCCGCATGTAACTTCAGGGTTTCTCCCAGCAAATTACCCAGTAAACGTACGTCTTCGCGTAGAGGTGCATCAATCTGTTGAACCATTTTTTATATCCCTCCGATTCTTCCTTTGACTATACCCCGACTGCATGACAATCCAAGTCTTTTGCAGACAAAAGTTGAATATCATTTGTTGATAATTGGATGAATTTTAGTCCTTACGCTGTTGCAAGGATCAGGCCAGATAGAAGAAATTTAACGGGAAATTGCATATTTCAGCATAAAGATCTCGATGGCCAGCTGAATGATCTGATGGCGTTGCTGCATGTCAGGTAACGGGCTTAAATCCAGTAAGACTTTGTGATGTCGCATACCTAACAGTAAGGACACCATCAGTTCGGTCTGATGCTGCGGATCATCAGTCTGGATAAATTGATGTTGCTGCGCCTGCTCAAAGAAATCATGCCAGGCCTGATTCAGCTTGATATGTGAGGCTGTATAAAAACGTTCCGCCAACGGATTTTTTTCATAGGCCAGTTGCATGATGAGCAGGTCCAGTTTGAGAGCTTCCGGCAGATTGGCAATATTGAATGAGCGCAGACAGATCTGATACAGCTCCTGCTGAAAATCACTATCAGGCTGCAGAACTTTAGGAGATTCCTGCAGAATTGCCTCACAGGTTTCTTCAACCGCACAGCTAAACAGCGTGGCCTTATCCTGAAAATGATTATAGACAGTGAGTTTGGTCACCCCGGCTTCCAGCGCAATCTGGTTCATGCTGGAACCATGATAACCATGCTGTAAAAACAGCTGTTTCGCTGCGTTCAGAATACGCTGGCGTTTCTCCAGATCCTTGGGCCGTCCAACCGGTATTTGCACAATTTCATCCAAAAAAATTCAATATGGTCATTGTTTTAACTGCAGAATCCTAATTAGTGTACCGGGTGGTATATTAATTAAAAAATAAGCAATTTATATATCTACCTATTTTGCCCTAAAAATGATGATTAGATAAGAGCGAACAATAATGAGCACGATACAGAGCGCACTGGCTGGCATGATCGTCCTATGCAGTATGGCTTTCTCAGGATGTAGCAAGGACAGCGCTGCAGCAGAACAGGAAGTTCCATTTGTCATGGTGACCACACCGAAAACTTCACATCAGGAATTGAAAAGCTATGCCGGTGATGTCCAGGCACGTCAGCAAACAGCACTGGCATTCCGGGTAGGCGGGCAGGTCACCCAGCGCTTTGTCGATGTGGGCGATCAGGTAAAAGTGGGGCAGGTCTTGGCGACCCTAGATGTGAAAGATGCTCAACTTCAATTAAATGCAGCACGTGCCCAGCTGGAAAGTGCTCAATCGGCCAGTAAAATTGCTCAGGATGAATTACAGCGTTTCAAGCAGCTGTTACCCACCAATGCCGTGAGCCGTTCGCAATATGATGCGATTGAAAACCAATATAAGGCAGCCGCGTCAAATCTGAAACAGGCTCAGTCTAATTATGATACGGCTAAAAATCAGACCGCTTATAACCAGCTCATTGCCAATAAAAGTGGGGTAATTACTGCACGTAATATCGAAATTGGTCAGGTCGTTGCAGCAGGGCAGGCCGCCTTTGAGCTGGCAATCGCCGGTGAGCGTGAAGTCGTGATTGGGGTTCCTGAACAGGCGATTTCCGAAATTAAAACTGGTCAGCCGGCCTGGGTCACGTTATGGTCTAAACCGAGTGAAAAATTCGCCGCCTTTGTTCGTGAGATTTCACCAGCAGCAGATCAATCGCGTACCTTCCGGGTGAAAGTGGCTTTACGCGAAGGTAATAGTCAGATTCAGCTCGGCCAGAGTGCCCGGGTGTTCTTCCAGAATAGTCAGGACAATATTCTTAGTGTGCCTTTATCCAGCGTTTCAGCGACCGATCAGCAGGCCTATGTGATGGTAGTTAAGCCGGATCATACCATCCGCAAAGTGCCGGTTCAGCTGGGTGCTTATGGCCGTGATTCTGTGCCAGTCCTCAGTGGTTTAAAGGCTGATGATTATGTGGTGATTGGTGGGGTGCATCTGCTGCGTGACCAACAGAAAATCAATCCGATTGACCGTGAAAACCGTAGTGTGAAAATTCAGGCAGGGAGTTAAGTATGAACTTTAACCTGTCTGAATGGGCCTTAAAGAATAAAGGTCTGGTACTGTATTTCATGATCCTGCTCGGTTTGGTGGGCATCGTATCCTATTCCAAACTGTCACAAAGTGAGGATCCGCCGTTTACCTTTAAGGTCATGGTAATCCAGACCTACTGGCCGGGTGCCAGTGCTAAAGAAGTATCCTTACAAGTCACCGACCGGGTTGAAAAAGAGTTGATGACTACTGGTCAGTATGACCGGATCATGGCCTATTCCCGTCCGGGGGAATCCATGGTGACTTTTATTGCCAAGGATTCTTTGGCTTCCAAGGATGTCGCAGATGTCTGGTATAACGTCCGTAAGAAAATCAATGATATTCGGCATGAATTACCGCAAGGCGTACAAGGCCCATTTTTTAATGATGAGTTTGGCGATACCTTTGGCAACATCTATGTCATCAAGGGCAATGACTTCGATTATGCGACGCTTAAAGAATATGCCGACCGTTTACAGTTACAGTTGCAACGGGTCAAGGATGTCGCCAAAGTTGAACTGATCGGTCTGCAGGACCAGAAAATCTGGATCGAAATCTCCAACACCAAAGCTACCCAGCTCGGTATTCCGGTCACTGCCATTCAGCAGGCACTGCAGCAGCAAAATGCCATGACTCAGGCGGGCTTTTTTGAAACCGGTTCTGACCGGATTCAGGTGCGGGTCAGTGGTGCGCTGAATAATGTCGAAGAACTGCAGCAGCTACCTTTACTGGTGAATGGCAAGACCATCCAGCTTGGCGATGTGGCGGAGGTTTATCGCGGCTTTACTGATCCGGCACAACCGCGTATGCGCTTTATGGGCGAAAATGGCATCGGTATTGCCGTATCGATGCGTAAAGGCGGTGACATCATTGCCTTGGGTAAAAATCTGGAACAGGAATTTGCCCGGTTGCAGAAAACTTTGCCTTTAGGAATGGATCTGCAAAAAGTTTCCGATCAGCCGGTAGCAGTGAAACGCAGTATTAATGAATTCATGAAAGTTCTGGCCGAGGCCGTGATTATTGTTCTCTTGGTGAGTTTTTTCTCACTCGGTTTTCGTACCGGTCTGGTGGTGGCGTTCTCGATTCCACTGGTACTGGCGATGACCTTTGCCGGGATGCAACTGTTTGATGTTGGTCTGCATAAGATTTCTCTGGGTGCCCTGATTCTGGCACTTGGCCTTCTAGTGGATGACGCAATCATTGCCATTGAAATGATGGCAATCAAAATGGAGCAGGGCTTTAGCCGCTTACAGGCGGCCGGTCATGCCTGGCGGACGACTGCTTTTCCAATGCTGACCGGAACCCTGATTACTGCTGCCGGTTTCCTGCCGATTGCGACAGCAGCATCCAGTACCGGGGAATATACCCGCTCGATTTTCCAGGTGGTGACGCTGGCGTTATTAGTATCTTGGATCGCAGCCGTCCTATTTGTGCCTTATCTGGGTGACAAGCTCCTGCCAGATTTCAATAAAGATCTGGTGCAGAGAGCACCATGGTATCAACGTCTCTGGGCGCGTTTAGGCAAACGCCCTGAACCGGAGCCGCTGGTGCATCATGCCGGTGAACATCATGATCCTTATCAAACCAAGTTCTATCAGGGCTTTCGCCGTTGGGTGAATATCTGTGTTACCTACCGTAAAACGGTCATCGCGGCGACTGTCGGGATTTTTGTGCTATCCATTTTGATGTTTAATCTGGTGCCAAAACAATTCTTCCCGCCATCGAACCGTGCCGAAATTCTGGTAGATCTGAAACTGGAAGAGGGCGCTTCATTAAAAGCGACTGAAGCGGCAGTGAAAAAAGTTGAAAACTTCCTGTCCAAACAGGAGGGGATTGATAACTATGTGGTCTATGTTGGTACCGGTTCACCGCGTTTCTATTTGCCATTAGACCAGCAATTGCCGCAAGCCAGCTTTGCCCAGTTTGTGGTATTGGCTTCATCACTTGAAGACCGCAATGAAATCCGTAAATCCTTAAGCGACCAGATTCGGGTGCTGTTACCAGAAGCCCGTACCCGGGTGTCTCTGCTGGAAAATGGCCCACCCGTGGGCTATCCATTACAGTTCCGTGTATCGGGTGAAGACCTGGGATTAGTCCGTCAATGGGCACAGAAAGTTGCAGCAACGGTCGGAGACAATCCGAATACCACCAATGTGCATCTGGACTGGGGCGAGCCAAGTAAAGTGATTAAACTGGATATCGATCAGGACCGCGCCCGTCAGCTTGGCGTGAGCAGTAGCGATTTGGCCAATTTCCTGAATAGCTCGATTTCTGGAACAGCGATTGATCAGTACCGTGAGAAACGTGAGCTGATTGAAATCCGCTTACGGGGTGATCAGGCTGAACGTGTCGATGTCGGTTCACTGAGTAGTCTGGCAGTACCGACTACGAATGGGAGTTCAGTTCCTCTGGCCCAGATTGCCAAGATCGAATACAGCTTTGAAGAAGGCCTGATCTGGCATCGGAACCGCTTGCCGACCATTACGGTACGGGCTGATATCCGGACGCAACTGCAACCGGCAACCGTGGTGAATGAGTTGAAAGATCAACTTGAGCGGCTCAGATCAGAAATGCCAAGTGGCTATCTGATTGAAGTAGGCGGGACAGTCGAAGAATCTGCGCGAGGGCAGAATTCAGTGAATGCGGGTATGCCATTGTTCCTGGCAGTGGTGATGACTTTGCTGATGATTCAGCTCCGAAGTATCTCACGTGCCTTCATTGTCTTCCTGACAGCGCCATTGGGTATTATTGGCGTGGTCTTATTCCTGTTAATTTTCAATAAACCTTTTGGCTTTGTGGCCATGCTGGGCACGATTGCTTTGTCAGGAATGATCATGCGTAACTCGTTGATTCTCATTGACCAGATTGAACAGGATATTCAGGCAGGTGAATCGCAATGGAATGCCATTATCAATGCCACAGTGCGCCGTTGCCGTCCGATTGTCCTGACTGCACTGGCTGCCGTTCTGGCCATGATTCCTTTATCCAGAAGCATTTTCTTCGGACCAATGGCGGTTGCCATTATGGGAGGATTGATCGTTGCAACGCTATTAACGCTGTTTTTCCTGCCAGCCTTATATGCACAATGGTTTAAAGTGAAAAAAAGTTTAAATTCTGTTTAAATTTGTCATAATTTCAGGTGCGAAATATTGAAAATTTCAATATAGTAGTGCCTGATTTTTTAATAATTCAAAAAAGACATACTGCTGCGGAACTTGCTTGTGCTGGGCCGCACACTAAGGTTGACTAAACATGACTCAAGACACACTCACCAAGATGCGACGCTCCGTGGCGATGGCTTATGTCTTCATGTTTTTTGCTTTGTTTACAGTGGTGAGCGGCATATTCGCCTACTGGTATGCACGTAAGGTGACCCAGATTGATTATGCCGAAGTCTGGTTACAGGCACAGGCACTCTGGATCATGCGTAATATTGTAATTTATTCAGTACTCGCGATTTTTGCAGCGCTCTGGTTCATTCCATTATTTTTCTTCGCCTGGGATAGCCAGCTTTGGGTGAAAGCCTGCACAGTCGCAGGTGTAGTATTCAGCTTTATTGCCATTATTTTCCTCATTAATGCCTGGTTCAAAGGCATCTTCAAATTTTCTCAAAACAAAGCCGTATTCTAAGCTTTCAATTTTTTTTCAGAATTCCCCTTGTAAAGCTGGGTTTAACCCCAATTTTAGACCACAGTCAATATTAAATAGAATTCCGTGAGGAGCATCGCCAGACATGGCTAAACGTGATTATTATGAGGTTTTGGGCGTCTCTAAAACCGCTAGTGATGATGAAATTAAAAAAGCCTACCGTAAGTTGGCGATGAAATATCATCCAGACCGTAACCCGGACAATCCTGAAGCTGAAGAGAAGTTTAAAGAAGCTTCAGAAGCGTATGAAGTTCTGTCAGACAGCGAAAAACGCAGCATGTACGACCGCATGGGCCATCAAGCCTTTGAAGGTGGTATGGGCGGTGGTGCTGGCGGCTTCGGTGGTTTCAGTGCGGAAGATATTTTCAGCCAGTTTGGGGATATTTTCGGTGGAGCCTTTGGTGGGGGGGGCCGTGGCCAGCAACGTCAACGCCGTGGTTCAGACTTACGCTATGTGATGGAATTGACGCTTGAAGAAGCAGTCAAAGGCGTTAAGAAAACCATTACTTTTACTGCACCAGCACCATGTGACGCCTGTGATGGTAAAGGTTCTAAAAATCCGAACGATGTTGAAACCTGTCCAACCTGTCATGGTGCCGGCCAGGTACGTATGCAGCAAGGTTTCTTCTCGGTACAGCAAACCTGTAGTACCTGTCGTGGCCAGGGCAAGATCATCAAGAATCCATGTAATAAATGTCATGGTTCAGGTGTATCTGACCGTCAGCAAACTTTGGAAGTTACTATTCCAGCCGGTGTGGACAATGGCGACCGCGTACGTTTGACTGGTAAAGGTGAAGCGATTCGTGATGGCCAATCAGGTGATCTATACGTTGAAGTCGTGGTACGTGAACACGAAATCTTCCAGCGTGACGGTGCAGATCTGTATATGGATGTGCCAATTTCAATTGCGGATGCAGCTTTGGGTAAAGAAGTTCAGATTCCGACATTAGATGGTCGTGTCAGCCTGAAAATTCCTGAAGGTACGCAAACCGGTAAACTGTTCCGCCTACGTGGTAAGGGCGTGAAACCAGTACGTTCAACCATGCAAGGTGATCTGCTTTGCCGTGTTGTTGTAGAAACACCAGTGAACCTGACTGCACGTCAACGTGAACTGTTGAAAGAGTTGCAAGCGACCATGGAAGATGAGGGCAGCCAGTCTTCTCCAAAGAAAAAATCTTTCTTTGATCGGTTGTTTGACTGATCTGGATAGATAAAAAAGGACGCTCAGGCGTCTTTTTTTATGGCTTAAATTCGGGAAAGGCGTATGAGTTAATTATTAGATAGAAATGATAAGAAAATTATTCTTTTAATAGTATTAGCTTTTTAAGAAGGATTTATATCCCTCACGCAGAGAAATATAAATCCTATCATATTATTGCGCTTCAGTGGCTTGAGCTTCTGATGCTGGAGCCTCACTTGCAGGTGCTTCAGCAGCTTGAACTTCAGATGCAGCTGTTTCAGTTGCAGCAGGAGCTATTTGTGCTACTTCTTCAGCAGCAAAAGTTTGTGATGCAGCAATTAACGCTACCCCGGCAAAAGTTAATTGAACTAATTTCATATAAATTTCCTTGTATTAAAAATAGTGTACTACTCAGTACACTTGGCAAAAATGTTGACATAAAATGTAGATATTGATGTTTTTTGTGTGTACTTATGTTTACTAATGTAATTTTATGTTATTTAAATAATTGAAATATAAGATTAATCATTAGGGTCTGTTGACATTTACTGTTCATAATTAAACCTATAACGGTAGCCATAAAA
>NZ_JAALGV010000109.1:0-26920 GCF_011174875.1 Acinetobacter sp. GFQ9D191M | reverse complement strand
TCTGCTAGTCTAGAGCCTTTCTAAAATTTAATCTCAGGCAATTAGCTTAAGCCTAAATTCAAAAAGTATGATCCAAATTTTTATCTGACAAGAGGATATAAAAATTTAAAGCTTATTTCATTGCCGTTATCAGTTTATTAAATAGAACATTTTTCATTATTAATTCGCTGAATGACTGAAACAGCTGAAAGTCGACTAGGATAGTAGGATAATTTTTTGTTCTTTTCGGCTTTCATTTATGTCGAATTTTAAAGTGCGAGTTAAAAATGGCAACTGAACCTCTGAACCCTAAACGTCCACTTTATATTCCCTACGCAGGTACTGCATTACTTGAACTCCCATTGCTGAATAAAGGCTCAGCTTTCTCTGTAGAAGAACGTATTCATTTTAATTTACATGGACTTTTGCCCCAAGTAATTGAATCGATTGAGGAACAAAGTCAGCGTTCGTATCAGCAATACTGCTCATTCAATGATGCAATCAATAAGCATATTTACCTACGTAACATCCAGGACACCAATGAGACGCTTTTCTATCATTTGATCGAAAATCACTTAAGCGAAATGATGCCGATCATCTATACGCCAACGGTAGGAGAGGCATGTCAGCATTTTTCCGAGATTTATCGCCGTCATCGCGGGGTTTTTATTTCCTATCCAGATCGGGATCATATTGAGCACATCCTGCATAACGTGAATCGAAGAAATGTCAAAGTGATTGTGATTACGGATGGAGAGCGCATTCTTGGTTTAGGTGATCAAGGCATTGGCGGAATGGGTATTCCGATTGGAAAGCTGGCTTTATATACGGCCTGCGGAGGCATTAGTCCGGCCTATACCTTGCCAATTACCTTAGATGTAGGCACGAACAACGAGCAGTTGTTGAATGATCCGATTTATATGGGATGGCGTCAGCCTCGTATCACCGGTGATGAATATTATGAATTTGTCGAAATGGTGATACAGGCAATTCAGCAAAGATGGCCCGATGCGCTGATTCAATTTGAAGATTTTGCCCAGCACAATGCCATGCCTTTACTGGAAAAATATCGAGATCGAATATGTTGCTTCAATGACGATATTCAGGGTACGGCAGCTGTGGCAGTAGGCAGTTTGATTGCGGCTTCCTATGCGTCAAACAAACAATTAAAAGATCAGACCATTGCTTTCTTGGGAGCAGGTTCAGCCGGTTGTGGGATCGCTGAACAGATTGTGGCAAAAATGGTGGCAGAAGGCCTGACTGATGCTGAAGCGCGTAAGCGGGTTTTTATGGTGGATCGCTTCGGCCTTATTACTCAAAACCAGCCAAACCTATTAAATTTCCAGAGAAAACTGGCTCAAGAACCAGAAAATATTGCTGAATGGGGAAATGCCGAAGAGATTATTTCTCTATTGGATGTCATCAAATATGCAAAACCCACAGTACTGATTGGGGTCTCTGGACAGCCGGGATTATTTAGTAAAGAAGTAATCACGACCATGGCTGAAAATTGTGAACATCCGATCATCTTTCCTTTATCGAATCCTACTTCTCGCGTAGAAGCTGTTCCAGCCGATATTATTCAATGGACCAATGGGAAAGCTCTGATTGCTACAGGTAGCCCATTTGCACCCGTTAATTATCAGGAACACATTTATACTATTTCTCAATGTAATAACTCTTATATTTTCCCGGGAATTGGACTAGGCGTGATTGCTTCAGGCGCTACACGAGTCACGGATAATATGCTGATGGCATCAAGTAATGCCTTAGCAGAATGCTCTCCAAAACTTCAAGACCCAACCGCCAATTTGTTGCCAGATCTGGATCAGATTCAGCATATTTCCAAGATTATTGCTCTAAGGGTTGCACAAGCTGCGGTTGAGGATGGCGTCGCTCCAAAAGTTGGTTCTGAGGTGCTGCAGAAAGCCATAGATGCGAATTTCTGGATACCGGAATACCGGGAATATAAGCGTGTGACCTTTTAATATTATTAGGGAAAGGGCAGTCTAAAATTAAGTAAAGCAGAGCGATGACATTGTTATTTCTCTGCTTCTTTGTTTGCAGGAAACGAAAGTACACTAAAATGTAGAAGTTTAATTCACTCAAGCAATATGGATTTATTTTATCAAGTCGTTGAAATTAAATAAAATATAATGAAAATTCTGTAAATAATAAAATAATATTTATAAGGTAATTAAATATATATATAAGAAAACTTGATTATTTTAAATCTTCCTGTATACTGGCCTTAACTAGAAAAAAAAGTCTTGTTGCAAAAAATCTTCCTTAAGTATCGTCGTTTTATTCATAATCCTTCGTTTTATCCAGATTTTAAGTTCCATTCTTTATTATTTTCAAAGTTACAACTGGTCATTCAGATGACTAAAAATTATTAAAAATTAGTAGGTTTTATTATGTCAAACTCAAATATTGTTAAAGGTACTGTAAAGTGGTTCAACGAAACTAAATGTTTCGGTTTTATTCAACAAGAATCTGGTCCAGATGTTTTTGCTCATTTCAGTGAAATTGCTAGTTCAGGTTTTAAAACCTTAATGGAAGGTCAGCAAGTTGAATTCAGCGTAGTTCAAGGTCAAAAAGGCCCAAATGCTGTAAATATTACTGCGCTATAAGTCTGTAGAATAAAAAAGCACGCATCAGTGCTTTTTTATTGTTTTAAATAAAAGTTAAAAAGCTTTTTCTAGATTGGAAGAAGTATAAAAATAGGATACAAGTTGTTAAAAATTAATGAATTAATTGCAAAATCTAAAAATGGTACAGAAATTATTGTTTCTTTGATTCCCTTGAATAAAATGCAAAATACACGTCAAGGTTTTAAGGAAATTGAAGTAGGTAAAAGAGTACTGCTTCAATCAGGAATCGAAGTTGACCTGAATCTAGACGGTCGTACATTTTATACATCTTTAAATCAATTATTTAAATTAAATCATAAAGTTATTTAATATTTAAATTATATATTGGCTAACCAATTTCTAGCCGATCTCTCTTATAATCATTACTAAAGGTTTATTTATGCTTAAGCAAAATATTAATGTGAAAGATCAATTCGGTGTTCAATACGTGATTCAGGCTACTGTTGACCCTGATTTTGTTCATACCCAATCGGATTCTAACGTTAAACATATTACGGTTGAAGGTGAAAATATTCGCCCAAGTTTTGAAATGTTTTTTCAAAGCACCATCAGCGGCAAAATTTTCAAAATTATTTAGTGGTCATATGACATGACCAAAAGTGAATATAAAAAATCCTGGTATCTTGCCAGGATTTTGTCTTTGAAATTATTCACTTCTTAATTAAACCTATTCATCGTCTTATAAATAAACCCTGAATTAATAAGCACATTTTAGTTCACACTTAAATCGACTTAGCCATCATTTCAGTGATCTATATTTTATATCTTCTACTATTTATGCTTTTAGGCATACAACTATCATGAACCTATAAAAAATCTAATACACATCAAATCAGAAAGCCAATCAGAGTTAAAACCCGTCAAGGTTATTATAAGTTTCGTTGGTATGAACTTAAGTCATATAAATGACTGAGGATATACAGCTGGTTTAAGGTGGTGAGCAAGGGCAGTTAAGTTTTCTTTTTGCTAGGACATTCAGAAGCTAAGTATTTAATCTTTTATTTTTGAATATTTAATACTCTATAGATGATCATAAAGTCAGGAGTTTACTCTATGAATAAATGTATAAAATTACTCGCCAAAAAAAATTAAGTATTACTTTTCTAGAGAGTGCATCAGCAGGTTACCTGGCTTACCGATTTTCCCAAAATAAATATTCTGGCGATATTCTATATGGTGGACTGGTGTGTTATGACATGGGTGTCAAAGAGAATATTTTAAAAATCAAACCTGAATTTATTAAAAAATATACCCCGGAATCTATGGAAGTCACGCAGGAAATGGTCAGAAAAGCCAAGAAAATGTTTTATTCTGATATTTATATTGCCTGTACAGGACTCTTAAAAAGAGGCGGGACAGAAACCAAAGAAAAGCCAGTAGGAACTTTTTTCTATGTAATTTCTTATAAAGATGAGCTTTATAGTTTCCGCTTTCTTTGCAGAGGAAAACCGAGAGAGAAATTAAAAAAACTGGCGAGAAATATCAATCTGAGCTTAATTGAAATCCTTGAAGGCAGTCGGGACAAGAAAAATAAATAGCTATTTATTTAGTTCTCACTGATCGCTAATACACAGATCATGAAAATGTTCTGCTATAAAAAATCCCAGCCGAAGCCGGGATTTTTTTATATTAAATTGGTCAATTAGTAAGGATAGTTAGGGAGAGGGCCGTTTGCTGGAATGGTGAGCCATTGTCCTGTTGCCAGGCGATTTGAACCGCCATCTGGTTGCGCATAGAAATACAAAGGTGCGGTAGGCAGATTAAGCATGGCGACTGAAGCATGTGCGGTTGCAGTTACAGGCAAGCCATAAAGTGCATAGAAATCTTTTAGGTCATAGCCCATGATTTTTGAACTGAGTACATAAATCAGGTCAGGGCGGCTCATGTTTTTCGCATTAAATGCAGCTAGTCCCAGTTTATTCTTATCTGCTTGAGAAGCTTTACTTAAATCGATCTGGTTATATAAACGTTGTGCCGTATTCAGTAGGCGTATGAACTCAAATACACCCTGAAGATCAGGTCGTGATTTACCTTGATGTAAACGGGTATAGTTCATGGCCATCTGGATATGGAAAGCCTGCATCGATACATGATAGCCATCTTGCCATAAGCGTTTTTCCATGGCGGCACGTTGTGCCTCACCTGACAGACCAAGACTTCGTGTATCCTTGATATTGGCATATAAAGTTGGGTGACGGAAATTGCTGGCATTACTGTCCTGAGCATATAGATGATATTTACGCATCATGCTTAGGCCTGCCAGAATGTTGTTATTACATTCCACTACGCAACCAATAGTTTTCCCGGTTTCAGTGGAAGGGAATACCATGGTTAAGACATCCTGAACAGTATTATGTCCCAGTTCATGCACCCAGCCCCAACCGGTATCAATGCCAGTTGACCCATCTGATGGATTTCCTGAGCACAGGAAGCCACAGGTCGCAATCCAGCCCACAAAATGTTGAACATTCGGGGCACGATGAACTGTGCCGGTACAATCCCAGCCTAATTCATTACAACGCTGTGCCGTACTGCTATCCAGCGGCATGTTGTTATAACCGTTGGCAATGTGGTTACTGTCAAAGATTACGCCCTTAATCTGATCCACATAGGTACGTGCCGATCGATCACCAATGGCTTTTAAAGCATAGTCATTGGTCTGTTGAATTTCACCACCAACAAATTTAAAAGTGTTCCAGCCGAAGTTTCTACTTTGCAGGATGCTGGTGGCTTCGCTAATATCCGCTTCAGTGATCATTTGAGTAAAATCATAATGCGCATATTTTGCTGCGCCTTTGATTTTTAAGGTCACCACCGAGCCTGCTTTGGCATTGCTGTAATTCAACATCAATGGTCCACCGAACGGGCTAATAAAGTCATTGCTTTGAGTGGCGTCTAATTTTACGGTGAAACTATTGGGACGGCGAGGACGTTTATAGCCGCCATCATCAAAGGGATTGCCCCAGGCACGTAAATAGCTGGTCTGGACTGAAAGCTGCGCACCCTGAGCATCAACAATCTCAATACTGACAGGTTTGCCCGGAATGCTGGCACGACCAATTGCGGTAATTCCGCTGCCTTGCGGAATGGTCACGGTAATGGTTTCGGCTTGAGCACTGACAGCCATATTTTGTGCAGATGCTGGCATATAATCGCCAGCACCATTTGGATTCACCAATGTGGTTTTGCGTTTATAGTCCGTCCAGGAGTCGCTGGCATAGGTACGCATAAAAGTCAGAGCATCGCCATTTTTCGACAGTCCGCTGTAATTCACGCCTGGACGCCAGAGATCTGCCAATAACACCAAAGCTTTTAGAATCTGATTATTATTTTTTGCGCTAAATGCAGTAATGCCTTGTGCATTTAAATTTTGTAGATTGGTAGAAGCTTTATTGATGGTTTAAATCAACGGATTATTGGCATTTAAATCACCTAGACGTGCCGCACTTGGTGACTTGAAATATTCCAACATTTGGATCGTACTATCAATGTCATTCACTTTATTCCATTGATCTGTGATGGAACGTCCTGAAGACATGAGTAAAGTATCTTGGCCACGCCAGTAATTATTATTGGTTTCAATCTTCAATGCCGAAAAGATTTTTTCCATCGGTGTAGTGACGTTATAACCCATTGCCTGGAAATATATTGGCTTACCTGCCTCCAGATATTCCTGAATCAAGCTGGATTCAAAATTATTGGCGCCAATATTACTGCCTAAAATCATCAGGTCAGCATCTTTCCAGCAGGTATTGGTTTGATCCAGTACATTACATTGTAGAAAGGTAACTTTAACCCCTAAATGCTGGGCAAAATAATTCTCTATCATGCTCAGGTTGGTTTGTGCCAGACCATTTACGGTAAGTTTTAGTTCTTGTTTAGGCTGTGCTTGTGTTTTCCCAGTTAATAGCCAGCGAAAACCATTGTTGAGCACGGGTGCAAAATCTACCATGTCAGGATTATTCGCTGAGATCCCCCCAAGCATATTCTGGCCAAAAGCCAGCGCACGGCCTTTACCGATTTGTGATGCGACTCCCAAACCACAGCCTTTATTCGCCTGCTGACTTAAATTCCAGCCGCAGGCTTGATCTGAAACTGCGATTGGTAAAGCTGCGCTTAAATCATAAGGATAAAGATTAATCGAAGCAGTTGGCGTAAATTGCAGTTGAGGTTGCAAAACTTTGCCATTCGAACTGGTATAGAGTGAGGTAATTAAACCCTTTTGTCATGTTTGTTGTTGCTTGGCGAGCTGCAGGGCCCAGTCTAGCAATGTAGCGGAATCTTGCTGAATCAAAGGTCGGGCATCACCTGTGCTCAATGCCTTATTAATCCGGGTGGTTGTTGGCATTTGTGGATTTAAAGGTGGTGTACTGCCATCAGGTGTTTCTACAGGTGAGGGGGATGATTCCTCGTTATCAGATGGATTAGTTGTTGATGGTGGATTAACAGCAGAATCTGGTGTTTCTGCAGGAGAAGATGTTCCGCTACTGCCACCTCCACCACAGGCAATCAGACTCATCGATAGCGATAAGGCTAGTAAGGTTGTTCTCAACCTCAAATAATTTCTTTCCACAATTTTCCCCAAGGTATAACCAAAAAGACGACATTATTTTTAAAGTTGTCGTAAATATCAGATGAGAATTATAGAAGTAAGTGTCGATAAAATAGAACTAATATTTAATTTAAGTATATGTTTTTCAATGGTAAATAATTATTAAAAATAATTTTAAATGTGATGTGGGTTGATTTAATTTTTATTTGTTTTAATTAGGCCGCAGTTTAAAAATAGCCTCAATCCCAGCTGAAATTTCATGTTCTATCAGTTTTGACTTCGAACTTGAGCAGGGCTAGCGCGATTCTTTCTACATGTTGATAAGCAGGTTGCTCTAACTCCTCACCGAAAATATCCGGATCAATTTCCTCATAACACCAGTCAATATTTTGATGCTGTTTCATCAAAGCTTCCAGATGCTGTAAGAAGCGATTGCCATCCTGACAAATAGTGACGCCAGTATATAAAAATAGACGTCCATCTGGACTGAGTCGCTGTAAACCCTGTTTGATAATCTTAAAAGACAATTCATTGCCATTCAGTTCATTGCCTCCATGACGGTATTGTCGTTGATCTGGATCAATTAAATAAGGAGGATTGGCAAAAATCAGGTCAAACTGGCCTTCAAGACCAGAAAATAAATTACTCTGCACAGGATGAATCGTATCAAAACCTGAAAAGTCGATATTAATTTGGCTATAGAGAAGGGCTTTCGGATTCAGATCTGCGACAAAGATTTCCTTATGATCTGGAAAATATTTAGCTATATGAATCGCAGTAGCAGAAGTGCCACAGCATATTTCAGCTGCTCGTTTAAAAGAATTGGCCTGGCAAGATAAATACTGCTTTAAATGATAAGCAAAACGGTAAGTATCAGGACCAAAAAAAACAGCATCCTGTTGGGTCGTAGGAAAGGCTGAGTGAATAAATAATTCGTCTTCGAGTGAAGCGACTCTGATCAGACTTTTATATGCATTATCTTGAACTTCCAAAAGTTGATGTTCTAACAATAATGAAAAAAGAACAGGATCAAGATCGGTAATTGTAAATTCCAGATTCCAACCAAAGATATCCTGTAAGGTTTTATATTTATTTTTTTCGCTTCTTTTACGATCCAGAATCCGTTGATGGGAAAGTGGCGTAATGGCGGTAAACTGATATTGCTGCTGTTTTAAAAAGTCTAATAAAAAGTGCAGAGCTTGTTGCTGGCTATTTTGAATTTCTAAAATCTGGTTCATTAGATGTGCTCTTCGGTTTATTCAGAATAAATGAAAAGGTGCATACACCTGTTTAATCTATACAAGATAATGACCAGAACAGCCATTCGCTATATTGATTCAATCAAAATGGATCAGCTCAATCTTCGCCCAAAATTTACTGTTGTTCGGTAAAAAACTGATGTGAATTGGTTTAATTTGTATAGTGGTATATTGAAGCCCAAATCCTTATAAAGAATGAATCACTTTTATTTTTATATGTTTTCTATAAAAAATGCCGACTGATCAAAATGATGGGTCGGCATAGACTGAATATAAATAGAAGTTTTAATTAGCAGCTTCTGGTAAATCAAACCAGATCACTTGTGCATCTTCAATTGCTTTAATCTCTGCGTCATCCATAAAGGCAATCGCACCACCAGCTTCAACTGTATATTCTGCAATTTGTACTGAGCCAGAAATCACATGTACATAATTGATATGCTGGGTAGCCTTAATATCTAGACTTTGACCTTGCTGGATCACGGCTGTTTTGACTTCAGCATTTTGACGAATGTGCATGGGTGCATTGTCATTTGGTCCACAAATTAAATGCCATTGATTCGGTTGTTCTTTTGCATCCAGACGAATTTGCTGATAATTTGGCTGAGCATCATGTTCATTCGGAATGATCCAGATTTGCAGGAGACACACCTGTTCATCACCTTGGTTCATTTCACTATGACGTACACCGGTTCCAGCACTCATCAGTTGCCATTCACCTGCTGCAATACCGCCATGATTGCCCATACTGTCCTGATGAGTAATCGTGCCTTTCAATACACAGGTCAGGATTTCCATATTGTCATGCGGATGGGTACCAAAGCCCTGATGTGCATCAATCAGATCATCATTAATAACGCGTAAGGCACTCACGCCCATATAGTTCGGATTGTACCAGTTGCCAAATGAGAAGCTGTGTTTAGACTCCAGCCAGCCCATTTTTACATGACCACGATTTTCACTTGGATGTAGAAAAGCTTTCATGAATTTATCTCACTTTAATTTTTAACTTGAGATCATCATAACGTTGTTTTAATTCTTAAAAAATTATAAACAGGCGACAGATCATTGCATTTTTGCAACGATGTAAGAGAAAGCAGGTATAAAAAAGCCCACTCGTAAGCAGGCTTAGGTATTTAAATAAAGATTATTCAAGGAAACGCACTGTTACACCTGATTTCACTTTACGGCCTAAATCATTCGCATCCCAGTTAGTCAGACGGATACAACCATGTGATGCAGTTTTAGAGATTGCAGATGGATTTGGCGTACCATGAATACCAAATGATTTTTTGCTTAAACCGATCCAGATATTACCTACAGGACCGTTTGGACCAGGTGGTAAAGAAAGTGGTTTCTTGTTGTTGCCTTGAACAAAGTTAGATGGTGAGTAGCTATACCATGGGTTTTTCGCTACGCCAGTCACTTTATAAGTTCCTGTTGGCGATGGAGTACTCGAACTGCCAATCGTTGCAGGGAAAGAAGCGATCATCTGGTTACGGCTATTGAACAGATAAAGCTGCTTAGCACCTTTATGCGCCACAATTAAATGAATATCTTCAGGCACTTCATTGCGGATATTGGCAACAATCAGCTTTTCCCCAGCTTTCTTAAAGGTAGCTTTTGGATTTAACTTTTTCAAAAAGTCTTCATCCATATGGAATTTTTCACCCAGCATTTCAGTTACGCGAGTGTAATACAGACCTTTCATTTTTGCCTGTAAGGCATAGTCAGAAGGAATAGACTCGGCATAAGGACCTTTCAGGTCTTCTTCAGTGATAGTGTATTCCACAAAAGCAGGCTTAGAACCCTGTTTAGCCAATAGGGCATCCCAAGTTTCCTGAGTCAACGTACCTGTTGGTTTAATACCATTCATTTGCTGGAAAGATGCAATCGCTTTCAAGGTATTTTTACCGCTAGTACCGTCAATCGCACCTGGAGAAGCATGGGCATTATTTAGCATGACATGCGCACGTGCATATACCGGAAATTGGCCTTTACCAATATCTTCATACCAGCTTGCATTATTAAGGCCGTCTAAAGTCCAAGATGCTTTCGCAGCAGCAGAATTTGTCGATGCTTTAGTCGTGGTTGGAGCAGCACCGATATTGGCAGTCTGGTCTTCAGTATCTTGTAATACATCTAATGCTTCAGAAGCTTTCTTCAGATCTTGTTGTTCTTGAGCACTAATTCGAGTTTCTGCTTGTGCTGCCGAAGCTTCAGTCGCTAAAGGATCAATCGGATCCTGAACCGCAACATCAGTGACAACTTGGGGGTTTAATGGTTGTTCAGCAGTAGACGCAGCGAAAACAGTACCTGCGAAAATGCAACCTAGACTCACAGCGAGCATTGTGCGAACGAACATGTAACTCAACCTTAAAAATATTTCGTTAACTATGTGAAAAAACACTATAAGTATTACAGAAAAAATGTGGAGATGCAGTAGTTCTTTTGTGTAATTCCTCACATTTGATCACTTAACATGATCGGTTTTTAAAGTCATGAGAAGTTATTCAAAATGCAGTCATTTTGTTATGATGTGGGCAATATCAAAGATAGATAGGAAAGTGAATGACGACCTTAAAAAATGATCGTTTTCTACGCGCATTGTTACGTGAACCTGTAGATACTACCCCTGTATGGATGATGCGTCAGGCAGGCCGTTATTTACCAGAATATCGAGAAACACGTGCCAAAGCAGGGGATTTCCTTTCTCTTTGCAAAAATACTGAATTTGCCTGTGAAGTGACTTTACAGCCTTTACGCCGTTATGAGCTGGATGCGGCCATTTTATTTTCGGACATTCTGACTGTACCAGATGCTTTAGGTCTGGGTCTGTATTTTGAAGCAGGTGAAGGTCCGAAATTCCACAAAACTGTGCGGACTGAACAGGATGTGGCTAATTTACCCAAATTCAATGCCAAGTCTGACCTTGATTATGTAATGAATGCAGTGTCGACCATTCGTTCCGCTTTGGGTGGGCAAGTACCATTGATCGGCTTCTCTGGCAGTCCGTGGACCTTGGCGACATATATGGTTGAAGGGGGTTCGAGCAAAGACTTCCGCTTCACTAAAAACATGATGTACGCACAGCCAGAGGTTCTGCATGCTTTATTAGAACGTTTAGCAGATGCTGTGACTGAATATCTGAATGCCCAGATTGATGCAGGTGCTCAGGCAGTACAGATCTTTGATAGCTGGGGCGGGGCACTTGCGCATCGTGAATATATTGAATTTTCACTCAATTATATGCAGAAAATTGTGGCAGGTTTGCAACGTGAAAAAGATGGCCGCAAGATTCCAGTGATTCTGTTTACCAAAGGTGGCGGTCAATGGCTGGAGCCTATGGTTGCGACCGGTGCAGATGCTTTTGGTCTGGACTGGACTACACCGCTCAATGTTGCGCGTCAGACTGTTGCAGGCCGTGCCGCACTACAAGGCAACCTGGATCCGGCAACTTTATATGGCACTCCAGACGCGATTGCTAAAGCAACCAAGTTGATGCTGGATGATGCCTATGCCAACGGCGAAACAACCGGTTATGTAGCCAACTTAGGTCATGGCATTACCCAGTGGGTGGATCCAGCCAATCCTAAAGTATTTATTGATACCGTACATGAGTACAGCGCTAAATATCTTTAGGATGTAAACCTTGATCGACTTTTTTAAATCAGGGTTTGAATTTACCTATAAGGCAGCTTCGGCTGCCTTATTTGGGATTCTACTCCTGCTTGCTTTTGCACAAACCGCATCGATGGGTAGTGAACTATTTTACGGTTTCTATCGCTATGACTATCTATTATTTTTCGCTTTACTGATTCAGGTGGTATTGCTCTATACCAAACTGGAATCTTGGGCCGAAGCCAAAGTAATTGCCTTGTTCCATATCATGGCGATGGTTATGGAAATTTTCCTGACCCATCCGGCGATTGCATCCTGGCAATATCCACAACCTGCAATTTTTAAAATACTGACTGTGCCTTTATTTGCCGGCTTTATGTATTCGGCTGTCGGCAGTTTTTTTGCACGTTCCTTACGCTTATACCAAGTTTCATTTGAAAAATTGCCGCACTTTAGCCATATGCTGGCTTTGGCAGTACTGTCCTACATCAACTTTATGAGTAAATTCTTCATTCCGGACTATCGTTTGCTGTTATTTGTCTGGAGTGTAGTGATGTTCTGGAAAACCAGAATTCGATTT
The DNA here is from genome assembly GCF_011174875.1 of Acinetobacter sp. GFQ9D191M. Taxonomy (NCBI): domain Bacteria; kingdom Pseudomonadati; phylum Pseudomonadota; class Gammaproteobacteria; order Moraxellales; family Moraxellaceae; genus Acinetobacter; species Acinetobacter sp. GFQ9D191M. Next base: position 14,275 of record NZ_JAALGV010000109.1, on the reverse strand, counting down.
CAGTTGAATCAGCATGCTTTTCAGCTGCCGATGTTACCTGTCCTGTTGATTTTGGCTTTCATTATCTGGGTGGCTGAGAACATCAGTACCTTTTATCAGATCTGGCTATATCCAAGCCAGGTAGAAAAATGGCACATGGTCGGTTGGGGTAAGCTCGGTTCCTGGTATTTACTTTTATTGCTCAGTCTGGTGCTGGTATTAAAGATTCTAGGACAGCGTAATTCTCAAGGTAACTGGAGTCTAAAAACCCGGTAAAACTATTCTGTTTATCTTTATGTAAATTGGACATTTTTTTCATTGCGCCAAATTAGACTTCCCGCTACTCTCCTGAATGTGTAATGAAGATTACATCATTAGCGTAATAACAAAAGATGCATGAGAATAACCGGAGAATAAGTATGTTAAAAAAGATTATGCTCGCTGTGGTATTGGCAACGGGTTCTGGTATGGCGATGGCGGATAGAGATGTAGGTTGTGGTATTGGTAGCCAGGTATGGGCAGGCCAGTCAGGCATTATTCCTAAGCTGCTTGCAGGTACAACAAACGTCCTGTTTACTAACCAGTGGCTGGGTATTACTTTCGGTACTTTAGGATGTAGCCAGGGCGGTACAGTAACGGCTCAAGTCGTGACTTTTACCAATGAAAATGCTGAGGCATTGGCACGTGATATGGCCGTAGGTGAAGGTGAAAGCCTGAATGTACTGGCTGAACTGCTAAATATCAAGGCAGAAGACAAAGCACGTTTCTTCACTGTATCTAAGCAGAATTTCTCTGAAATCTATTCAGAAGAAAACCAGAATACTTTACAAGTGTTAAGTACTCTACAAACAGTCATGGCTAAAGATGAAGTATTAAAAGCTTATATCTAAGTATCGCTGTAAAAACCCTGCTGTCCTGGCAGGGTTTTCTTATAAATAAAAACTGAAAAGAACCGTTGACTGAATGAAATATGCTTTTTTGCTCTCAGCCTTGCTGTGGAGTCCCCTAAGTTTTGCATCCGAAATTTCTCCAGATATTCAAGCTTATCTAGAACAAGCCACACAAAAAAAATTGCACCAGACCGCGACCTGGCAGCGTTTGATGTATGTCAATGCTGAAGGAAAAAGTGAAGTCAGCTATGCTGGCTATTTTCTGGCAAAGCAGGGCAAGACAGACCTGCAACTTGAATTGGAGCAAAATATACAGGCATTGTTTGAGCCAGCAGAACCCAATCAGTCTGTACGATGTAAATTTCCGGCGCGTAGTCAGTGGTTAATGCAACAGCTGAATATTCCTGAACAGCAATTGCCTGAAGCGAGTTGCCCGGATTTTGAGCGCTGGATGAATGAAGTCAAGCCTTATCAAGCGACCCTGATTTATGCCACCGATTATATGGGTAATCCCAGCTCCATGTTTGGTCATACTTTGCTGCGTCTGGATCCCAAAGACCAGCAGCAACTGAATCTGGTTTCTTATGCGGTCAATTATGCTGCCACAGTTGACAGTAATGATAACTGGTCCTTTGCCTGGAAAGGGCTGACCGGACAATATCCGGGGGAATATTCCTTGATGCCGTATTACCGCAAAGTCAAGGAATATGGTGACTTTGAAAGCCGTGATTTATGGGAATATGAACTTAATTTAACACCTGAAGAAACCGGTTTTCTGGTGAAGCATCTCTGGGAAATGCAGCAGGTAAGTTTCCCTTATTATTTCATTAATGATAACTGTGCTTATCGTCTACTAGGGCTTTTTGATCTGGTGCGTCCTGAACTGAACTTGCAGCAGCAATTCGATACCGCCGCGATTCCGGTCGAAACTTTAAAAGTTGTGGAACAGCAGGGACTGATCAGGAAAAAGATTTACCGTCCGGCACTGGAAACTCAATTACTGGCTCAAGCCCGGCAACATGGCAAATCCTTGGCAAAAACTGCGCATCAGGTAGCGTATGCAGAAACCTCTGAAATGGAAACCATGCTGCAAAATTATCCGGCTGAAGATCAGGCCAAGATTCTGGAAATGGCCTACGACCATTTATATCTGGATTTTCTTCGTCAAGAAGTTGATGAATCTTTTGCCCAGCCGCGCTTTCGCAAATTATTGGGCCTAAGAAGTCAGTTGGCGATAGACAAACAGCGTCAGCAGCCAGAGCGTCCAAAAATAGATCCGGTTCAAAGCCATCATGCCCGAAATATCGTTCTTGAAACTGGGCAAGTACAGGGTGAGACTTTTGTGCAGTTGGGGCATCGTCAGGCTTATCACGACCTCATGGATCCGCAAGGCGGGCTTCGTACAGGAACCCAATTATTATTCCTTGATGGTGCATTGCAGTATCGTGATGACCGCGTGAAGCTGGAGCACCTGGATCTACTTACAGTGAATTCCTATAACCCGATCAATGCATTTAAAGCGCCGTTATCTTGGGGTTTTAGTTTGGGCTGGAAACAGGAAGCACTGGATCAGCATGGCCAGTTTAGTACCGAGCAGCAGCATGGCGTAGCCAATTTTCAGGTTCAGGGTGGCTATAGCTGGGCAAATGAAGCACGTGAACATCTCTGCTATGTGCAATTACAAAATCATGTACAGGCCGGAAAAGCGCTAGACGAAGGATGGCGTATCGGTATGGGCCCAACGGTCGGTTGCCAGAATATCTGGACAGATCAGATCAATAGTCTGGTACAGGTGGAATTACCGTATTGGGAAGACTCCCATCAGTGGCAGCTGAAGTTGAAAAACCAGTTGCAATATGCCTGGAATGCACAAAATGCCATTCGGGCGGGCTGGGAATATCAGCAACAGGAATCGAAAGGCTGGGAAAAATGGAGTCTGGGCTTAGTCCATTATTTTTAATTTGGTTAACATAACCTCGAATATTGAGTAAATGAAGTTTATAGATCAAATGACTTGTATTTGAATGTTTAAAATAAATTCATGTTCGGAGACTTCTACCGATATTATCAAAGATTGTATTCAGTAATTGGGTTAAAATGCCTGAATATTGTTGTATTTGTCACATAATATCACTGCGAATCGCAAGTATCGGGAAAAGTTATATGAATAATGAGTGTATGGCTATGCTGGCGGAGCAGTGGAAGCAGATCTGTCAAAATTATTCATCGGATGATTTGCTACACGCATTTCAGTTTATTCAAGACCACTCGTCGGTACTGGTAGAAGAATTCTATAAAAATATGCTTCTGGAAGAAGAAGCATCTCAATATTTTACTGATGAGCTGATTCAGCAACGTTTACGAGATACTTTACATCAATGGCTTTCAGAAAGTTTTAGTGTGGCGCTAAATAAGCGTTATGCAGAGGCCGTGCAAAAACAGAATATCGTTGGACATGTGCATGCACGCGTCGGGATTCCATCCTGGCTGATTATGCGTGGTGTACGAGAAATTCAGCGCAAAATATTTGAATTGCTAAGTTTAAATCCGCAGCCAAACATGCTAACTACCTGTAGCTATATTGTACAAATCATGGGGTTTGCCACAGAAATTATGTGTCGTTCCTATGAGGCGAAATCAGTTCAGAATCAGGAAATGAAGCACAGTTACCGGGTATTTTCTGCAATGCAGGATGTCGCGGTACAAAAAGATAAACAGCGCAGTTCATTGCTGGATTGGGAAAATGAGCTGATGTTCAAGGTCTTTTCTGGAACTACATGCATTAGACATCAAATGCTGTCCAAGTCAGAATTTGGCTTATGGTTTATTCATAAGGCGTCTTATGCCTTTACCGGTTCCGATCAGGTCGATTTAATTATCGAGCGAATTTATCAGATTGATACGCTAAATCAGGCAGTGCTGGAATGTACTGAAAAAGATCAGATGCTGAATCTGATTCAAAGTATTCGTGATTTAAACCGTGAAATACAGCACTTGGTCGATCAATTATTTCAGGTTGCAGATTACATCGAATCTGGAAATGACTCTCTAACCCAGTTATTGAATCGCCGTTATTTAAATACCATTATTTCACGTGAAATCAACTTCTCTCGTGATAACCAGACACCATTATCCTTGCTAGCGATTGATGCCGATTTCTTCAAAGCCATTAATGATAAATATGGTCATGCAGCTGGTGATCTGGCCTTGAAATTTATTGCTGATGCCTTACAGAAATATATTCAGGGCAGTGACTATGCATTCCGTGTCGGTGGTGAGGAATTCCTGCTGCTGCTGGTCGATTCCGATGAAAGACGTGCACTGAATATTGCTGAAAATATTCGTAAATATGTAGAGCATGGCTTGATCAGTACGGCTCAAGGACAGCAATTTAGACTCACGGTTAGTATCGGCTGTGCGTTATTTGATGGTCACCCAGATTACCAAAGATTCCTGGATGCCGCAGATGCTGCACTGTATATGGCTAAAAATACAGGGCGTAACAGGGTCTATCTGGCGCAACCTTCTCAAATTCAGGGCACACAAAAAGCGTCTGTCTAATTTAAAATTTGCTGCTGAATCGCAGCCTGAAATTGCTGTTTTTGCCGTACATATTCGGGATGGACTTTGGCTTTATCCCATTTTTGTTTAAATATTTTCGCTGCAGCAGCTTTAACCGGATCTTCAGAACTGCGCGGCAATTCCTCACGCCCATGCGCACCACTTAAACCCTTTTTATCATCTGGAACCGGACCATCGTATTTTTTGCCGCCTTTATGATTGGCATAACGTCGGGCGCGGGTATAACCCATTTGTAAAAACTTGCGTGCCATATCGGCCCCGACGAAATCTTCATGTTTTAAATATTCTAGAAACAGGGCATAAATTTTTTCACTACTGGCTTGGGCTTTTTCCGCATCTGCAAAACGCCAGTGGGGCAGAATTTCCGACTTATAAGGTTCTACTAAAAGCACGCCTTGCTCACCGCGTCCAATCCGGTATAAGTCTGGACGTTTACGGAAATCAATTTTTTTAAAATCTAGACTATAGTCAAAACTATTTGAATGAACACGTGAAGGGCGTTTAGGCGGATCAGGCTGTTTTCTACTCATGGCTGTTTCCAGAATTTATACACTTGGATCATGCAGCCTTCTAAACAAAAGATCTGTATTTAAACATGGCAGGAAATGTAGTCAGGAAATTAATTATGCAGCATCAATTTGTTTATTTTTAAAACTAGGGAAGTTAAGTTAATGAGACAACTTTTTGAAAAGAATGTAGGGATAAAATTTTAAGAAATTGAATGAATACGTAGAAAAGTTAAGGAATTGATTGCAAAATTCCTTAACTGATGAAGATATTGAATTCGTACTTATCTTTTAACTTTCTACCACGACATAATATTTTTTAACGGCTTCAACCACTTCAAAAGTGCCAATAAAACCGGGTGGAATAATGCCGGCTTCACCTGCTTTGATTTCAACAAAGGATTGTCTTTGAGCATCATGTAAACGGACGATCCCTTCGATTACCTGAAAGAATTCCTGTTTATTCTCGGCAAATACGATATTCCACGCACCCACTTCACATTGCCAGATTCCGCAATCCATATTGGGATGTTGATAGGCACTCTGAGTCAGGCGTTTAGGATTGCCTTTAACCAGCCGGTCTGGCCGTGGATAATCGATACTTTCTTCAGCCTGGCCTAAACCTTGACCCGCAATCCAAATAGATGACATTTTCGTAACCTCACCGTGTAAAAAAGCCCCAATATCAATTGAGGCTTTCATGTATGAATCTATATTAATAACTTTCTGGTACAGCGCCTAAAAACTCACGGCGGACTTCTTTATCGGTTTTAAAGTCACCGATAAATGACACCGTACGCGTCGTCGATTCCTGTTTGCCAACACCACGCATCATCATACACATATGTGCTGAATCAATCATCACAGCCACACCACGTGCATTGGTGACTTCAGCAACCGCTTCTGCGATTTGCTGGGTCAGATTTTCCTGAATCTGCAAACGACGGGCAAACATTTCAGTAATTCGGGCAAATTTAGACAGCCCCAATACCTTGCCTTCAGGTAAATAGGCAATATGTACACGGCCATAAAATGGCAATAAATGGTGTTCGCAGAGTGAATAAAATTCGATATTTTTCACTAAAACCATTTCACGGTTATCTGATGGAAAAACCGCACTATTGGTCACTTCTTCCAGAGTCTGGCTATAACCTGAGGTTAAATACGAAAACGCTTTCGCAGCACGCACGGGCGTATCTTTGAGACCAGGGCGATTGAGATCTTCACCAACGGCAGTAAGAATGTTTGCGTAAGATTGCTGCATAGTCATATGACGTATTCACTTAAACTGAGAATGAACAAGGACGGCATTGTAGCAGAAATCTTTTACAATGCCTTATTTTGGGGGTAAATCCGCTTACTGTTTAAACTTTGGATTTTTTTCTGCACGTTTTAGCAAAACTAAAACTGCGCCAGTGCCACCCTGTTTTTCAGGCGCACTGACAAAGGCCAGAACATCACGGTGCTGACGTAACCAGCCGTTGACATAAGTTTTTAAAATCGCTTCCGGCCCTTTGCCATGTACGATCTTGATCACGTTCTGGTTTTCATCTTTGGCGATCTGGATAATCTGAAGCACAGCCTGACGTGCCTCTTCGACCGTACAACCATGCAGGTCGACAGCTTCGAACCAGCGCAGATTGCCTGCTTTTAAATCTTCAAAAACCTTATGCTGCAAGGTCGCAATGCGGTAGCTTAAGCTCGCTTGACTGCCAACCGGATTGAGCATGGCTTGAGTATCAGACAGGACGGTTTCATCGGTATGCATGGGGCCTTCGGCAGCAGCACGCTTGGCCAAAGTTTGCGCATCGACTTTTTTCTTGGGAGATTTTTCTATTTTCGCAATATTGCCGGCATCAATTTTTTGTACGCCTTGCATCTGCTTGCGAAATAGATCGAGGTCTTCCTCCTGTTCCTGCTCCGCTGTTTTCACGACAGGGGCAACAGGTTCAGCCTTAGGCTGAGGATGACTAATTTGCTTTTTAAGATCTTTGAGTAAATTGTACTGATCTTTAGAAAGCGAAGAATCGTGTTTGCTCATAATCTGGAAACGGGGGAGATACTGAATTTGGTAAATTATAGTCTTAAATGACTGAAAGGAGAAATGAATTGCACTAAATACAACATATCCCAAACCCAGCATTAATTTCTCAATAGTTTTCTAAGATTGTATAGCTTGATGAACTTTAAATAGAAAATAATTCATGAATATTCTCCTTTTATCATCTTAACAGTTGCCTCGATGGAACATCTCTCTTTAAATATAAATCAATCAAACCTGGAAAATAAAAAAATGAGTTATTCAGGCAGTTGTTTGTGTGGCGATGTCCAGTTCAAAGTAAATACGAATATTCAGGCCATGTATCATTGTCACTGCAGTTTATGTCGTAAACAGAGTGGTACGGCCGCGAATGCAGCAACTTTAGTTCATCAGCAATATTTTGAATGGACCTCAGAACAGACTTCAATTTCCTGCTATCAAAAAGAGACCGGATTTCGTTCTCATTTTTGTCAACACTGTGGCTCGCCTGTACCGAATCAGGTAGGTACAATTGCATTGATCTGGATTCCTTTAGGGCTTCTGGATCAAGCACCCAAAATTCAGCACAGACTGAGTTTTTGTCTGAACTCGAAGGTGGATTGGGCAGATGAAATCAAGGCGGATGAGTCCAATTCTGAACTGCCAGAATTTGAAAAATTAATCTCTTATTTTGATCATTCAACTCAGTATTAAATGAATTTGGTTAATAGAAATAAAAAAAGCCCCATGCTGAGATGGGGCTTTTTTATACTTAATATTTTAAACCGATTCAGGCTCACCGAATAAATCACGGAAAGCATGATCTGGGCGTGGCTGTTTCATGAAACTTTCACCGACCAGGAAAGCATGAATATCATGTTCCTGCATCATCGCAACATCAGCAGGGGTTGCGATACCGCTTTCAGTGACCAGCAGGCGTGAAGGATCCAGTAATCTTTTTAAACGTAGTGATGTATTCAGGTCGACATCAAAAGTTTTTAAATTACGGTTGTTTACACCCAGTATACAATGATCAGAAAGTTTTAAAGCACGCCCTAATTCTTCTTCATCATGCACTTCAACCAGTACATCCAGATTATGCTCAAATGCGGTTTTAGACATTTCCTCTAACTGCTGATCAGACAGGCAGGCCACGATCAGCAAGATACAGTCTGCATTTAAGGCACGTGCTTCAATCACACCATAAGGATCGATTAGGAAGTCTTTACGCAGCGCAGGCAAGTCACAGTGCGAACGGGCGATCTGAATATTTTCATCAGCACCCTGGAAAAAATCCACATCTGTCAGTACAGATAAACAGGCAGCGCCGGCATCCTGATATTGCGCCGCAATTTCTGCAGGATTGAAGTTTTCACGAATCACGCCTTTGGACGGAGAAGCCTTTTTAATTTCAGCGATTACACCCGGACGTTTAGACATTAAAGATTGAGCAAAACCACGTACAGGTGTCGCAGCTTGTGCCAGTTCTTCAACATCCTTATAGCTTTTTTGCTTAAGACGGAGAGCGAACTCTTCTTTCTTACGATCAACAATTTTACCCAAAATTGTATTTGCAATATCAACCATGATTCAAATTCCTGACCGTATTAAGCTTCATATTGTTTGATGGTTTTGGTGAATTCAGACAGCACGCTCATTTTTTCCAATGCCTGGCCACCATAAATAATATCGTGTGCCAATGCCACACCTTGCTTATAGCTTGAAGTCAGGCCTGATACATAAATACCAGCACCGGCATTTAGGGCAATCATATTGGCAGCCTTATGACCGATCTCAGATTTCTTCTTGCCTAAGGCATCTTTAATCAGAGCCAGACTTTCTGCTGAGCTTTCAATAATTAAACCAGTTAAGGTTTGCGATTCAATATCGACCTGTTCAGGAATGATTTCCCATTCAGTGATTTCACCGTTTTTCAGCTCAGCCACATGGGTAGAAGAAGCCAGACTGATTTCATCTAAGCCATCACGTGAATGTACGACCATCACATGTTCAGCACCGAGCTGTTTCATGACTTCTGCAATCGGGCGGCAAAGTTCATTGGAAAATACCCCGATGACCAAACGTTTTACACCGGCCGGATTCGTAAGCGGGCCGAGCAGGTTGAAAATACTGCGAATACCCAGCTCTTTACGTGGACCAATCGCATATTTCATGGCTTTGTGATGATTCGGTGCGAATAGGAAGCCCACACCGATATCACGGATACAGCGTTCGGTTTGCTGCATATTTAAGTCTAGATTAATGCCTGCCTGTTCCAGTAAATCTGAAGAGCCTGATTTGGTAGAAACACCACGGTTACCATGTTTGGCAATCGTTGCACCAGCTGCTGCAATTACAAAGGCTGAAGCGGTAGATACGTTAAACAGGTTTTGTCCATCACCGCCTGTACCGACGATATCCACCAGATGAGGGACATCACTGACATCAATTTTGGTTGCCAGTTCACGCATGACACGTGCTGCAGCAGTAATCTCGTCAATACTTTCGCCTTTCAGGCGTAGACCCATGAGCAGAGCACCGATCTGGGCATCGGTTGCTTCGCCAGACATAATGGTGCGCATCACGTCTTCCATTTGTTCCTGAGTCAGGTGAATGTTTTTAGTAATATTGCTTAAAGCTTGTTGAATATTCATGACTTGCGTTTTGCCCATTATGCGTAAATTTCAAGAAAGTTTTTAAAGATCTGATGACCATGCTGGCTCAGGATTGATTCCGGATGGAACTGCACACCTTCAATCGGTAGTGTCTTATGTTTAATCCCCATGATTTCTTCCATAGAGCCATCTTCTTCATTGGTCCAGCAGGTCACTTCCAGGCATTCAGGTAAAGTGGCCTGATCAATCACCAGCGAGTGGTAACGCGTCGCAGAGAAAGGATTCGGCAAGTTGCTAAAAATGCCTTTGTCGCTGTGATACATGTCAGACAAACGACCATGCATGACGCGTTTGGCACGAATAATATCGCCGCCAAAAGCCTGACCAATACTTTGATGTCCCAGACAAACACCGAGCAGGGGAATCTTGCCGCCAAAATGCTGAATGGCAGGAATCGAAATTCCTGCTTCACTTGGCGAACATGGACCAGGACCAATCACCAGATACTTGGGTTGCCATCGCTCAATATCCTCCAATGTCACGGCATCATTGCGGACTACTTTTACTTCTTGATTCAGTTCGCCAAAATACTGGACGATGTTATAAGTAAAGGAGTCATAGTTGTCGATCATTAGAAGCATGAGCTTAACCTATTGAAATTATTGCACTTAACTGTGCTAAAGTGATCCAGATTGAGCTTTATCGGGACTTGTTGCAAGTCTAGGGAATACACGACTAAATCGTTGATTTCATTGTGTGAAAATAAAGCACGCCTCATCATAGCAAAAAATAGCCACATCGGGCGCAATAATTTTTCAATTTTCAGCCTGGTGATTAGCTCACAGCCTTTTAAATATTTTAAATGTGCGTATAAGTAATTAACTGACGAAAAGTAAGTTTAAATAAATATTGCAGTTATTATTTTTTTAAATTAAAAATAAATAAGTTTTAAATAATTAAAATAATTATGCTGAAAAAAACATCATTTGAATAATAATGCATGGGATAAATCAAACGATAAGATCGGCAATTTGAATAAAAGTGACTCAAAATAGTGATATTTTTAAGTACATAAACCTACATATTGCGCTTTGTAACTGGTAAAAATTAACCAGAATTAAACGAAATTGAATATTTTTTAAACTAAATTAGCATAAAAACGCAAATCCTCACTGAAAAGTGCTCCTATTCTTACCTAATATGAAATCGTCGCACTATTTAGGTGCGCTAAAAAAATACCTGCAACAAATCTCAGGAAGAATGCTTGAATATAGTGCATTTAGTTTAAGTCACAGTATAATAGCGACAAGGTATTTTTATCTTCCTATGTTTTCTTATAAAGATTTCAAGATTTTAGATATACTTTTAAAAGTTGGTACGCTAATTGCTTAATAGATACCAACTTCTAACACGCACTTTGCGAGTGCAACAAAAAACATCGGAGCAAAATGAGCATGGCGAACAAGGTCCTTCAACTCATACAAGAAAGTGGCGCGAAATGGGTCGATTTTCGCTTTACTGATACCAAGGGTAAAGAACAGCACGTTACTTATCCAGCAGACAGTATTGATGAAGATACGTTTGAAGACGGCAAAATGTTTGACGGTTCTTCAATCGCAGGTTGGAAAGGCATCGAAGCATCGGACATGATCTTACGTCCAGATGCAGAAACAGGTTTCATCGACCCGTTCTTTGCAGAGCCAACTGTTGTTGTGACTTGTGACGTTATCGAACCATCAACTGGTCAAGGTTATGAACGTGACCCACGTTCGATTGCTCGCCGTGCAGAAGAATACCTGAAATCTACAGGTATCGGTGATACTGCATTCTTCGGTCCAGAACCAGAATTCTTCGTATTTGACGAAGTGAAATGGGACATCGACATGTCTGGCGCGCGCCACACATTGATCGCTGAAGAAGCTGCTTGGTCTACTGGTAAAGATTACGAAGCAGGTAACTCAGGTCACCGTCCACGTGTTAAAGGTGGTTATTTCCCAGTTCCTCCTGTTGATTCTCATCAAGATATGCGTGCAGACATGTGTGCAAAAATTGAAGAAATCATGGGCCCAGGTCGTGTAGAAGTACATCATCACGAAGTTGCATCTTGCCAGTTAGAAATTGGCGTGAGCTTCAACACAATGGTTCGTAAAGCTGACGAAGTACAACAGTTCAAATATGCTGTTTGGAACGTTGCGCACCAATACGCTAAAACTGCAACCTTTATGCCTAAACCAATGGTAGGTGATAACGGTTCAGGTATGCACGTTCACATGTCGATCTCTAAAGATGGCAAGAACCTGTTTGCTGGTGATGAATATGCAGGCCTTTCAGAAATGGCATTGTACTTCATCGGTGGTGTGATCAAACATGCTCGTTCATTGAATGCGATCACTAACCCATCTACAAACTCATACAAACGTTTGGTACCGCACTTCGAAGCACCGATTATGCTTGCTTACTCAGCGCGTAACCGTTCAGCTTCTATCCGTATTCCTTACGTTTCTAGCCCTAAAGGCAAACGTATTGAAGCACGTTTCCCTGATCCAATGATGAACCCGTACCTAGGTTTCGCTGCATTGTTGATGGCGGGTATCGACGGTATCCAAAACAAGATTCACCCAGGTGAAGCTGCTGACAAGAACCTGTACGATCTTCCTCCTGAAGAAGAAGCGAAAATCCCTACAGTGGCACACAGCCTTGAAATGGCACTTGAATCTCTTAAAGAAGATCATGACTACCTGCTTAAAGGTGGCGTGTTTACTAAAGAAATGCTTGATGCTTACATCGAACTTAAGACTGAAGATGTACGTCGTCTGAACACGACTACTCACCCAGTTGAATTCGACATGTACTACAGTCTGTAATTCTGATCTGAATTTCACTGTAAAAAAGACCCGCCTTTGTGCGGGTTTTTTTGTATGATGCTGTTATTGATCAAAGATATGAAGTTATGGCACAACGTAAAAGACATACCGGCTTTTTTCCCTGGATTGATCCGCAGGATCATAGCAAAGGCTTTAAACTGAATTTTTCTGAAGTGACCTATGTAGAAGTCGCGCGTACACCTGAAGGCTATAAGCAGGTTGAGTTTGTGGCATTACGTCATCCTGAGCTGGCTTTGGACTATGAATACCCGCAAAGTTTTTATCTCACTACAGATGGCATGATTTTGAAAAAGCTGCCAAATGGAAAATATGAAGTGATTGCAAAGACAGATAATGCCTAATCGTGAAGTTGATAACGTTGTGAGTGTAAAATTTAAAAATCCACATGGACCGCATATACCTGCTGCGCTTCGAGAATGGCTGTATGCCTCAGGATCATTGACGCAGCAATTAACGGATCTGGCTAGTGGACAGTTTCGGGTAGAACCACAGCAGGAACATTTTCAGCGTCTGGAATTTGTGGATGCGCGGTGGATGCAGATGCCACATCAGCATACGTCCTGGGTGCGGGAAAGTTATTTATATGGCTGTGAAGAGCAGCCATGGGTCAAAGCAAAAAGTATATTTCCGATATTAAGCTTGCAAAAACGTGCGCGGATTTTTCAGCATATTGGATCGAAGCCGATTGGCTGGCTATTATTCCAGCGGACCAATCCAAACTGTGAACGACGTGTGATTTATCTGGAAGAGGGTTGGACCCGTCAGAGCTGCTATACTTGGCATGGTTGTAAATTTATCGTACAAGAAACATTTTTACCGGCATTTGAACACTTTATACAAAATCAACAGGCTTAACTTGATATGGCAACTGCACAAGCAATTACCTGGCGTGAACGTCTGAGCGCCTATTATTATCTTTGTCGTTTTGATAAGCCAATTGGCACAGAGCTGGTCTTTTGGCCAACCATGTGGGCGCTATGGGTCGCAGCAAAAGGTGTTCCTGATCTCAGTATTCTGGTGCTGATGATTCTAGGTGTAATTTTTATGCGTGCAGCGGGCTGTGCGATCAATGACTTTGCCGACCGTAAAGTGGATGCTCATGTGGAGCGTACCAAAACTCGCCCATTGGCCACCGGTATTATTAGTGCTAAAGAAGCAGTGATGGTCTTTCTGGTGCTCGTCGCAGCCAGTGCCTGCCTGTTATTTTTCCTGCCGATTGAAACCTTTTACTGGTCCTTTGGAGCCTTGTTTTTAGCGTTCATTTATCCGTTTATGAAACGCTATACCCATTTGCCGCAGGTATTTTTGGGAGCTGCATTTTCCTGGTCCATTCCGATGGCTTATACCGCTGTCGGGCAGACACCGGACTTAACCTGCTGGCTTCTCTATTTTGGCAATCTGGCTTGGACCGTGGCCTATGACACGCAATATGCGATTACCGATCGTGAGTATGATTTAAAGATTGGAGTAAAATCGACAGCCATTTTATTCGGTCAGCATGATATTCAGATCATTAGTACCTTACAGGCTTTAAGTCTGGTCTTGATTGGCGCAGCATTATGGATTGAGGATTTGCTGATTCCATTTGGCCTGATGGGGCTTCTAGCCGTCGCAATTGATTTTATTTATCAATGGTCCAAAACTCGAGATAAGGACCCACAGCGCTGTTTCTGGGCTTTCCGTCATAACCGTTGGGTGGGGCTGATGATTTTCCTTGGAATCTTTGCCGCGCTTCTGTAACTGCACCTTGTCGATTCATAACAAAAGCATCCTATAAGGGTAATGCCAGTCAGTTAAG
>NZ_JAALGV010000108.1:0-2421 GCF_011174875.1 Acinetobacter sp. GFQ9D191M | reverse complement strand
GCAGGCTGGACACTTGATTTCTAGAGTTATTCGCATTTCTCTATTTTATCAAAATCCAACCTGCTTTTTTTCAGCATACTTTTTGAAACACCACCAAAAAATAAACTTATATGGCACTTGCGTAATTCACGACAAAATGTGTCAAGTTTTGAAGAAGAGATGCAGTACTCAAGAATAGCAAGGAACTACACGGAGATGAAAAGCAGGAGGAAAATATTAAAAATGGGTGGTTTTAATAAAAAAAAGAGATGAATAACGCTTGTTACTCATCTCTCAGATAATGGGGGTGTTGAAATAGTGTTAGAAGGACTGCTCCAGACTTTCCAGTTCCATCATTAGTTCCAGCATCTGTTCTTCGGCTGTTTCCAGTTTGGCTTTCAGCTCAGTTTGCTCATTCATCAGTTTGAGCAAATCATTTTTACGTGAGGCATCATATAAAGCACTATCTCCGAGCAAGCTTTGAATTTCAGCCAGTCGCGGCGTAACCTTTGAAATCTGTGTTTCACATTTTTCGATATTTTTACGAATCGGGCGGCTCAGTTCCCGCTGGCGTGCCGCTTCCTTACGCTGTGCTTCTTTGTCCAGTCTGGAAATGGTTGCTTTGACTTCGACCTGAGATTTCACCGGCTCGGCTGGCTTCTGCCCGTTTTTGATCATCTCAATGCGGGCCTGACGTAACCAGTCGGCATAAGCGGTCAGATCACCGTCAAATTCACGGCATTGACCATTATGTACCAGCAGCAATTCATCACAGACACTGGCAATCAGCTGGCGCTCATGCGATACCAGCACCACAGCACCTTCAAAATCCTGCAAGGCCATGGTCAATGCATGACGCATATCCAGATCTAAATGGTTGGTCGGCTCATCCAGAATCAACACGTTTGGACGCTGCCAGACAATCAATGCCAGAGCCAGACGGGCACGTTCACCGCCTGAGAAACTTTCACTTGGCGTATCCATGCGTTCGCCGCTAAAACCAAAACTGCCCAGGAAAGAACGCAGGCTGGCTTCACTGATTTTTTTATCGGCAATACGGGCCAGCTGTAACATCGGGCTGGCATTGCCATCCAGTGCATCCATTTGGTGTTGGGCAAAGTAGCCAATATTGAGCAGTTCTGAATCTTTACGCAGACCCTGAAGCAATTTTAAATCACCGACCAGCGATTTAATCAGGGTGGATTTACCGGCACCATTCATCCCGAGCAAACCAATCCGGCTGCTTGGCGTGATCTGTAAATTGACATTGGTGACAATCAGCTTGTCACCATAACCAATATCGGCATGTTCCAGTTGCAATAAAGGCGAACTCATTTTGGTCGGTTCACGGAAACTGAAGGTAAATGGTGTATCAACATGGGCAGCAGACAGTTCCTGCATACGCTCCAGCTGTTTGATCCGGCTCTGTGCCTGCTTGGCTTTGGTGGCTTTCGCTTTAAAACGGTCAATATATTTTTGCAGATGTGCGCGGGTTTCCAGCTGCTTTTCATAAGCCTGTTGCTGCTGCGCCAGACGTTCACTGCGGGTGCGCTCGAAGGTCGAGTAGTTACCGGTATATAAAATCAGTTCCTGATTTTCAATATGTAAAATATGATCGGTAATCGCATCGAGGAAATCCCGGTCATGCGAAATCAGCACCAGCGTACCTTCATAGGCTTTCAGCCAGTCTTCGAGCCAGAGAATGGCATCCAGGTCTAAATGGTTGGTCGGTTCATCAAGAAGGAGTAAATCGGAACGGCTCATCAGGGTACGCGCCAGATTCAGGCGCATGCGCCAGCCACCAGAAAAACTTGAAACATCCAGTTGGGATTGATGTTCAAAAAAGCCCAGACCGGCCATCAGTTGCGAAGCTTTGGCCGGCGCAGAATAACCTGAAATTTCATCAAAACGGCCATATAAATGGGCCAGTTCTGCATCATCCAGCTGATCTGGCTGCTCCAGTTTCTGTTGAATATCCCAGTATTCTTCATCGCCGGACAAGACGAAATCAATGGCTTTCATATTCAGCGCTTTGATTTCCTGCGCCATATGCGCCACGGTCCATACCGCAGGACGGGTCAACGAACCGGTGTCTGACTCCATGCCACCAAGCAAAGCTGAAAACAGGGTCGATTTCCCGGCACCATTGACACCGGTTAGGCCAATTTTCCATCCTGGGTGTAACTGCATCGACGCTTTTTGAAATAAAACACGTCCACCGCGACGTATAGATAACTGGTCTAACTGAATCATTGAGAAATCAAAGCTAAGAAATAAGATGCGCCTATTCTAAAGGAAAGCCTTGTGAAAATGAAAAATCTTGCGACTTTTACTGAAATGAGCCAGCTTTTAAATATTGTGAATTTATATATTATGGACGAATAAGTTGAGTATAAGCTCTATTTTCAGCATTAACAGTTGTGGTGGTGTTTCAAAAAGTAT
>NZ_JAALGV010000107.1:0-13348 GCF_011174875.1 Acinetobacter sp. GFQ9D191M | reverse complement strand
AGTCTAATGATTCTATGAATATACCTAACTTTTTCAACTAACTACAAATGTGTTGCACTTGGGATTTGAATCCACGATTATATTTTTTTACTTGGATTGAATCATAATCTTTAGACCAAAGGTATTCAAGAGTTTCATCATTGATTCCAGAGTCGGATTACTATCGGGTTGTTCCATTTTCTGCAAAGTCTGAGGTGCTATTTTTGTGATTTTAGCCATTTCATTTAAGGTCAGATGCAGCTCAGTACGGATATAACGCGCAACTTTATAAAATGGCCAGTCAGGATTGTGATTAATCATCTCTAATACTTCATGACGTTTTTTCATCTGCTCAATCGCGGTCATCGGTTTATAGCGCTTATCCATGGGCTAGCTCCTGAATCTGCTGGCATATATTTTCAATCCGGTACTGACTATTCTGCAAAATTTCCTCAGAGATCTGCAGTCTGTGCATTTCAGCCATTAATCCTTGATAAAGAGGCAATTGCTTGACAAATTCTGACTGGATTTCTTGATGTTCAATGCCCGTTTGTTCTGTAATCTGCTCAATCACCGAGCGCCATATTGGCATGCCGCCATGATCATCTTTTTCCCAGCGGGTAGTTCGTGCAATACCATCCGGATGTAACCACATTGGAGCGAAATCAAACAGGGGAGAGAGTCGGATGGTTCCATCATTAAAACGTTGAATCGCTGTATTGCGGGTATGATTATCTTTATTGCCTAAAGCCACATTGGCTAAATCCCGTTTCAAATATTCGAAAATTTCCGGTTTAGGATCTGTACAGCATTCCATCAGTAAAGCACATACCTGATTATGGGTCATTCTTACCCCAAAGCCTGCTTTATTGCTCAACGAAGCAAGGCTTTCCTGTGCAATTCTGTCTACTTTGTTATCTACAATTTTCCGGTCAAATCTTGGAATAAACAGGGTTTTGCCATGCAATTCCAGCTCAGCATAAACCCTTAAATCCAGATACTGGGCAATCTTCATATAAAGTGCTTCATGCTGCAGGATGCTTTCCAGACTTTGATCATTGCCACGGCTGAATTTAACCAGCCAGTGTTTGGCTGCCATTTCATCTGAAAGGGTATGATCCAGATAAAATAACCCATCATGGCCTTGGGTTAGTAATAGTTTTGGCCATTCACCCTGAACGCCAGAAGAACCTGCAACAAATAATCCATAGGAGGCCAGCGATTCTATAAATTTTTCTTTTCTTTCAATGATTTCGCTTAGGCTAAAACCCACATTCTCTTGCACCGGGAAATGCGCCTGCAGCCATTCAAAAGCTTCTTTCACTCGGAGGTTGCCAATGGGATTACCTGCTCCTGCTTTTAGCAAAAACCAGTCTGCCTGTTCCTGCATATTTTCGGAAAAATCTAATTGATTCAGCAGTTCTTTACGGCCGTATCCTTGAGGCAAAAGATCCATCAAAAATGCTGGCCATTGCTTTTGTAAGTTATTTTGGACATTGACTGGAAACTGATACGAAAGCGCATGTCCATCTCTCACGTCCATATGCGAGATTGCATACTCGAAAAGATAGGAAGTACGGGTCGATGCTCTCCAGCCAGCTTCATGGCTGTCTGTAAGCTCGACGATCGCGCAATCTGACCATTCATTATCTTGAAAGATCTGTAGTGTACAGTAATAATCCATATTTATATTAAAATAGAATAATAGGTGTTGTTCTAAGCATTATATTATTATTTTAGTAAAAAAATAAAGATTTAAGATGAGATTGCCCTCTAAGCTTAGATGAATCGTAAGTAACTTGGATTTCTATGCAAATAAAATCACACAATTTCTTAAAAAGCGGACATTTCTATTTTGGAGTTACATGTTTTGTTATTCACCAATTAAAATGTCTATGCGATAAACCATTTAAAATGTCCTATTTTTAACTCAGAGAGTCAAGGACAGGATTTAACTTTCTTTGTTCAATGACAGCTTTTTGATCTTTACGGCTCGGTGTATTTTTATTTGTTCTTGAGCGTTTATTCTGTTTTTCCAGTTCTTCATGCTGTTGCTGGATATGGGCTAATACAGCACCTAAACGTTTATTCTCAACGACAGCATTCTGTTGTAATTTCGCCAATTTATTGAAGATACTGTAGTTGAGCTTTCGTCCTTCATGCATGAAGGCGATCGTTCCATCTGGATATTCTAGAAATAAAATATATTGCCCAACTAACTTACGATTCTGTGGTGTAGGCTCAAGTAGATAAATACATTTGTCGTACGTGATGGTAAGGTTCTTGGTCACTTTACGTGGTTCTTGCCAAGTAAAAATATCATCTAAATCAGTCGTAGATTCAGTCAAAGGGCGATGTAAATTCTTTGGGTTTCTCGCACATTTGGCAAACTTCTGATTAAAATGCTCAATGAAGCAGGGCAACCATGCGTTGGCTTCAGCAATTAAGCCAATACCTTCCAACCGCATTTCTTTAATCAGCCGATCTTGCAGTGTTCTATTTGCTCGTTCTACACGGCCTTTGGCTTGTGGGGAGTTGACAAAGATAATATCGATATTTAATTCGTTCAGAACCCGGCCAAATTGCGTCAGTTGTACATCCTGACTAGATTTCTAGTTGACTCTAAATACAGAATGTTTGTCACTGTAAAAGGCTAAAGGCTTGCCGTATTGCTCAATGTAGGCTCTGGTAGCAAGCATGTAATCAAAGCTGGTTTCAGCCTCACAAAAGCGCAGGTGTAACAACTTACCTGTGGCATCATCAATATAAACCAGCAAGCAACATTTCGAAGCTCGACCTTCGAACCAATCATGATATGAACCATCAATCTGGATCAATTCACCAAAGCAATCCCGGTTATATCGAGGCTGATATGGGCGTTTCAGACGCTTGGATCGAGGAATCCAGAGTTCATTGGCTGTCATCCATCGACGCAGCGTTTCTACAGGAATATCTAGAGCAAACATGCTGCTGAGTTTCTCATGAGCCAAAGTAGGACCGAATCCCAGCAGATGTTCAGAAATAATGGAAAGGCACTTTGATTTTAACAAGTCATCATGACGATGATGTCCAGGCTGACCTCGGCTTGCATGGGATAAAGCGGCCAGACCACCTTGATTAAACTTCTGTAATAACCGAGTGATTTGACGTGTTGAAAGATTTAAAAGTTCTGCAGCACGGACTTGAGTAATACGTTGATCTCGAACATCTTGGAGAACAGCAAGACGTTGAATTTCTTTGTCAGACATAGTGATCAGCATCTATATTCATATCCAGTCCATGATGGTCTGACCATCATAAACTAGACATTTTTATTGGTGAGAATATAGACACTTTAAATGGGTTCTAACAATTTGATTTCGTATAATATTGATTATGTTAAATAGACGAATTTCGGTATTAAATTCATTAATATTGATATAAATTAAATTATACATTATGTGTTGTCAATTTCTTCTTAAAAAATAGAGTTTTCCAATCACTATTATGAGAATGAGTTTGTAAATACAGACTCATTTCCTATCGCTATAAATATTAAAAATAGCTACATAGAGTTTATCTCTAGCTTATTCAAATTTGTCTTTGAAATTAGGCGTTACTACGGATGAACAATAATTTTTACAGCAGACTCATTATTATGAATCAATGTTTCAAAGCCTTTAGAAACAAGATCATCTAATGCAATCCGTTGGGTAATAAAAGGTTCTAGATTAATCTTACCTTGCTCAACCAAACGAATAGTTTCCTGATGGTCATTGACGTAAGCTATCGTGCCACGAATATCTAGCTCTTTCATCACCACACTATGCACATTAATTGTGGCAGGATGGCTCCAAATAGAAACGATAACGACTACACCAGTTGGTTTCATTGCTGCAACGAGTGTATCCATGACTTTATTGACACTACTACATTCAAAAGCAACATCTACACCGCGGTCTTGAGTAATTTTCATTACTTCATTTACCACATCAACCTGAGATGGATCCAATACATAATCGGCAACACCAGCCTCTATCGCTTTTTCTTTACGTTTTGCACTCAGTTCAGTGATGATAACCGTAAGACCTTTAGCCTTTAAAATAGCAGATAAAAGTAAGCCTATTGGGCCTGCTCCACCAACCAGTGCGATATCGCCAGCTTTTGCGCCACTTCTGACATAGGCATGATGACCGACAGATAAAGGTTCTATCAATGCTGCTTGGTCTAAAGGAATATCATTTGAAATAGGATGTACCCAACGCCGCTGAACTGCAATTTTTTCAGAAAGACCACCACCGCGTCCGCCTAAACCAATAAAGTTCATATTTTTTGATAAATGATACTTATCATTGGGGCCAGTCGGGACATCATCCGCAATAATATAGGGTTCAACTACGACATGTTGTCCAATTTGGATATCGTCTACACCTTCACCAACTGCATAAACTACGCCTGAAAATTCATGTCCCATTGTTACAGGTGCAGATTCTCCCGAAATTGGATGTGGATGACCACAAGGTGGAATAAAAATAGGGCCTTCCATGAATTCATGTAAATCTGTACCGCAAATACCGCACCATGCAACTTGAATTCCAACTGTGCCTGGAAGTACTTTCGGTTCAGGGATATCTTCAATTCGAATATCCCCTCGGTCATAAAAACGAGCTGCTTTCATTGTGTATTCCTTATGTTGATATTAACGGTAAACCATTCCACCATCTGTCAAAATAGACTGACCTGTAATATAGTTTGCATCCTCGCTGGCTAAAAATGCAACTAATGCAGCCACGTCATCTGGTGTTTCAGCACGTCCTAAAGCAATACCATCTACATATTTTTTATACGTTTGACCAATTGGTGCACCTGTAATTTCAGAGAACCGCTGATCTATTTCGACCCACATGTCTGTACCAACAACACCCGGACAATAACTATTTACAGTAATTTCAACACTAGCATATTCTTTAGCCGCAGCTTGCGTCAATGCACGAACTGCAAATTTCGTTGCCGAATAAACACCGAGTAAAGCAAAGCCTTCATGACCTGCTATTGAGCATGCATTAATAATTTTTCCAGCCTGTTGGCGTTGTTTAAATTTATTTGCTGCGGCTTGAATCCCCCAAAGTACACCACCGACATTGATGTTCATAATTTGGTTAAATTCACTCGGCGTTACTTCTGCCAAAGCTTTGACTTGTGCAATACCTGCATTATTAATCATGATATCAAAGCCATTAAGTGTCGATTCTGCATGATTAATAGCGTCACTGATTTGTATTGGATCTGAAATATCCGCAATAAATGTGGTGGCTTTTACGCCAAAGGCTTCAACCTCTTGTTGAACAGTATTTAACTTTTCTTGATGAAGATCGACCAAGGCAATATGTACACCTTCTTGTGCTAAACGTAAGGCAATACCACGTCCAATGCCTTGTGCCGCACCCGTAATTAAAGCAACTTTGTTGTTTAAACCTCTAGGCATGTTGCGACTCCTTAAATATGGATTGCACGTTGCATCGCCGACAAGACCGACTCATGCATCGCCTCAGACAAAGTAGGATGAGGGAAAATGACCTGTGCTAAGCTTTCATCCGTCGCTTCTAGGTATTTTGCGATGGCAAAACCCTGAATATGTTCGGTAACTTCATGTCCAACCATGTGAGCACCTAACAATTCACCCGTTTCCTGACTAAAAATAGTTTTAATGAATCCTGCGCTATCACCCAAAGCCAATGCCTTACCATTGGCTTGCAAAGGAAACTTACCCACATTGATATTCAAGCCCGCAGCTTTCGCTTTCTGTTCTGTCAAACCAATACTGGCCACTTGCGGATGGGTAAAAATACAGCCCGGAATTTGTGTACGATCTAAAGCATGTACATGATCTAAACCTGCAATTTTCTCCACACAAAGAATAGCCTCGTGACTGGCCTTGTGTGCCAAACACGGTGCGCCTGCAACATCGCCAATTGCATATACGCCCACAATATTAGTTTTGCACCATGAGTCGACTTTAATAAAACCATTCTCTAATTCGACACCTAAAGCTTCTAGGCCAAGATTTTCAGCATTTGGTTTCACGCCAATAGCTGAAAGCACCTTTTCAACAGTAATGATTTGTACACCTGTGGCAGTTTCAATATGACAATGTACTTGAGCCTGATCAGTTTCTATTTTTTTTACAGTCGCTTCGGTTAAAACCTGCATACCCTGCTGTTCAAATTGCTTTTGTACATACTTCGCAACTTCAATGTCTTCGCTAGGAAGAATCTGCTTTGCAATATCAACCAAGGTGACTTGGCAGCCTAAGTCTTGGTATAGGCTTGCAAACTCACTGCCTATAGCACCCGAACCAATGACCAGTAAAGATTTTGGTAATTGTTCTGGAACTAAAGCCTCTTTATAACTCCAGACCTGATGGCCATCTACAGGAATATGAGGCAAATTGGCCGCACGTGCGCCTGTTGCGACAATAATATGCGGTGCAGAAATCTGCTGTTTTTGACCATTCGCATCTGTAAGCTCTAATTGCTCTTTGGCAATAAACTGGGCTGCTGCGTTAAAAACAGTGATTTGATTTTTTTTCAATAGTTGACCGATACCTTGCACCAGTTGCTCAGAAACCTGTCTGCTATGATGGACCAGTTTTTGAATATCAAAATCAATCGCGTTAAGCGTAAAGCCAAACTGCCCTGCATGTTTGAACTGCTGCGCAAGCACAGCCCCGCTCAATAATGCCTTGGTTGGAATGCATCCCCAATTAAGACATACTCCGCCTAAGTGTTGTTTTTCAACGATTGCCGTTTTTAATCCCAGTTGCGCTGCGCGAATCGCAGCGACATATCCTCCAGGACCAGCACCAATAACCACAAGATCAAATTGTGTATCTGACATGACTATTCCTCCTACACCAAAATTAATGCAGGATTTTCGACAAACTGCTTAAATGCCGATAAGAATTGAGCACCCAACGCACCATCAATGACACGATGATCACAAGACAATGTTGCGGTCACCATTTCACGAACAACAATCTCATCATTTTCAACTACAGCACGTTTCTCTGCTGCACCTAAGGCTAGAATTGCACCTTGAGGCGGGTTAATAATGGCATCAAACTGTTGAATACCAAGCATGCCCAAATTGGAAATACTGAAACTGCCCCCTTGAAACTCATCAGGTGCCAATTTTCCAGTTTTGGCACGTGTCGCCAGATCACGCATATCATTGGAAATTTGCGCCAAAGATTTACGGTTCGCTGCTTTAATAATTGGCGTGATCAGTCCATTTTCGATGGCTACAGCAACCGAAATATCAGCCTGTTCAAACTGTAAAATCTGCTGATTCTCTTCATCAAACTGAACATTAACTTGTGGAACTTTAATCAGTGCAGCAGCAGCAGCTTTAATCAGCATATCGTTAATGGACAGTTTGACTTGCGGTACAGTACTGTTAATTTGCTGACGCAAAGCCTGAACCGACTCAACATTTAAGTCTATCGTTAAGCGAAAATGTGGTGCATTGCGTTTTGCCGCTTGTAGCCGTGCAGCGATTGCTTTACGCATACCATTCATAGCTACGGTGGTGAATTTTGCTGACTCTGTTGGATGCGCATACTCAGTATGTTGAGCTTGTACAGGATTTTCCCGTTGATATACAGCTTCAACATCTTCCTTACAGACTCGTCCACGTGAACCCGATGCACGACAATCATGCAAATTAATGCCCCATTGTTTTGCCAAACGGCGAGCAACAGGTGTTGCTAGAACATCACTATCATCTGCTTTAGATTTCGCGGCTTTCGTACTAGCTTGATGACGTACATCTGGCCAAGAACCACCAGCAGCTTGAACTGCGGCCTGAATATCTTGAACACTGATACGGCCTTCACGTCCAGAACCCGTAATCTGAGCCAAGTTTACATTATGCTTTTCAGCCAATTTCAAGGCATGTGGCGTTGCAAAAATATCATCACTTTGTTGGTAGCCTTGTAACTCATCAGGAATAGAATATCCGCCCTGAGTCACCGCTTTTGATCCATTACCAACACTGTTCTGTTTAGGAGCAGCTTGTACTTTGGTTTCAACTTGAGCCACATCGACTTTTTCAGGAACCGCTGCTACCGCTTTATTTCCAGTTACAGCAGGTGTTCCACCTAAAGACTGTGCAAATGCTTCAACTTCTGCATCGGAAACTTGGGCGTCTGCACAAATTGCAATGATTCCACCTACGACCAGTGTGTCACCATCGTTAGCAATAATTTTTCGTAGCAGGCCATCAAAAGGTGCCTCCAATACATTGACGATTTTTGTGGTTTCAATTTCACAAATTTCCTGTCCTTTACTAAATTGGGTACCTTCCTGAATCAGCCATTGGGCAATCGTACCCTCTTCCATGGACAAACCCCATTTTGGGATTTCTAAAGTTTTAATTTCGCTCATCCTAAGCCTCCAACGTCTTGCGTACAGCCTGTTCGATGCGTTCTACACTAGGTAGCCATTCTTTTTCTAGTACTGGTGAAAATGGTACGGGTGAGTGTGGTGGAGTGACTAATTCGATTGGTGCTTTAAGATAATGAAAGCCTTTCTGGGCAATAAGCGCAGCCACATCATGTCCGAAACCACAACGTGCTGCTGATTCATCTACAATCACCACACGACCTGTTGAAGCTACTGACTCTAAAATGCCATCTTCGTCTAATGGTGAAATGGTTCTAGGGTCAACCACTTCAACCGAAATGCCTTCTTTTGCGAGCTTATCAGCGACTTCATTGGCACGATGCACCATCAAACTTAAGGCAATAATGGTGATATCTGTGCCTTCACGGGTGTAATTTGCGACACCAAAAGGAATAGTGTAGGACTCATCTGGCACTTCGCCCTTAATGTCGTACAACAACTTGTGTTCACAAAAGACTACTGGGTCGTCATCTCGAATGGCTTGAATCAACAACCCTTTTACATCATAGGCACTTGAAGGCACCACCACTTTTAAACCAGGCACTGAGGCAAACACGTTATATGGCGACTGAGAATGCTGCGCTGCTGCGGAAAAACCTGCACCAATCATGCCACGTACAACGAGTGGCGCTTTGGCTTTGCCGCCAAACATGTAGCGAAATTTAGCTGCTTGGTTATACAGCATGTCATAACACACGCCGTAAAAATCCATAAACATTAAATCTGCCACAGGTCTTAAACCCGTTGCAGCAGCACCTGCCGCCATACCAATAATCGCTGATTCTGTAATTGGAGTATCAATGACTCGTTCAGAACCAAATTCAGTCCATAAGCCTTTGGTTACACCAAGTACACCGCCAAAACCTTCCAGCTTATTATCATCGGTATTTTTACCACCATGTCCACCACGAACATCTTCACCGACCACAATGACACTTGGGTCTCGGCGCATTTCTAATTCAATTGCTTCTTTAATCGCGTTTCGATAACTTTTATTTGGCATTTTTCTACTATTCCTTTAGTAAGAGACGTATACATCGGTAAGTAACTGAGAAACTTCTGGGTACTTAGCTGCACGTGCCTTTGCAACGGCATCGTCTACATTGGCTTTAGACTGAGCGTCAATCGCATCGAGCTTGGCTTCGTCAATTTTGTCTTTGACTTTTTCGCGGAATATTTTCAATGGATCTTTATGTTCTTTGACATAATCCAGTTCTTCTTTAGAACGGATAAGCCCTGGATCACCTTCAAAATGTCCATAAAATCGGTTGGTTACCGTTTCAATCACACTCGGACCTTCACCACGGCGGGCACGTTCAATGGCTTTTTGTGCAACTTCATACACAGCAAAAAAGTCTGTTCCATCTACTTTTTCAGCGGGTAAGCCAAAACCTGCTGCTCGGCCTGCAATATCTTTACTGCCTACGGCATAATCATGTGCAGTACCTTCACCAAAACCGTTATTTTCAAAAACAAAAATGACAGGAAGCTTTAACACAACAGCCATATTAATGGCTTCAAAAGTTAAGCCCTGATTTGAACCGCCATCACCGGTAAAAGATAGACCAATCCCCCCATTTTTGAGTGTTTTAGCACTTAAAGCTGCCCCAATAGCCAAAGGTGGACCACCACCCACAATACCGTTTGCACCGAGCATGCCTTTATCTAAGTCCGCAATGTGCATTGAGCCGCCTTTACCACGACACAAACCATCATCTTTGCCAAAAATTTCTAGCATCATGGCGTGAATGTCACAGCCCTTTGCAATACAATGTCCGTGACCACGATGTGTTGAGGTAATGAAGTCCTTATCTGTTAAATTTTCACAGATCCCTACGGCAACAGCTTCCTCACCGCTATAAAGATGGATGAAACCTGGGATATCACCTGTATTGTTTTCATCGTGAAGTCGATCCTCAAATTCACGAATGTCGCGCATTCTTTTGTATGCTGCTAGCAATTGCTCTTCCGTTAATTGCATATATTTATTCCTTATTAACTACGCTTAAAAGAAAATCCCAAATTGAATAACTGGATTTTTAAATCGTATATTTATATAAGAATATTTTTATTTAATTTCATATTAGACTAAAAAAATATAATGCATAAAAACATAAGATAAACATTAAAAACAATGGTTTATAAAATTAAGAAATTTGTAAATTTTTTAATATTATTCAGCTATATACAAAAACAAACCTTTAACCAACCTTTGTTTTATATGATAAGTTTTTTGCCCTGTTTTAATATTATTAATGCATTTAAAGCAGCTTATTTAATATCAGGCTCAATATTAATTATTTTAAACGACGGAGTGTTTGAAATGGATTTAAATAACCCAGTATTAACTGGAAAGAAGCTACGTGGCGCTAAAAAAATGGCGCGTATTCCAATTAAAGTTGTTCCAACGGAAACGATACCGAAAAAGCCAGAATGGATCCGGACTAAAATTAGTCGACCTGAGGAAGTCCAAATCATTAAGGATTTATTAAGACAACAAAAACTACATACCGTTTGCGAAGAAGCAGCTTGTCCTAACTTGCCGCAATGTTTCGGTAGTGGAACAGCAACATTCATGATTATGGGAGATATCTGTACTCGACGCTGTCCATTCTGTGATGTCTCGCATGGCCGTCCTAATGCCTTAGATATTAACGAGCCACTGCATTTGGCTGAAACAGTGAAGAATCTAAACTTAAAGTATGTTGTGATTACTTCCGTTGACCGAGATGATTTAAAAGATGGCGGTGCACAGCATTTTGCAGATTGCATTCGAGAAATTCGTCAAACTAGTCCAGACACTTTGATTGAAGTTTTGGTTCCTGATTTTCGTGGTCGCGCAGATATTGCACTTAAAATTCTGAGCAAAAATCCACCTGATGTTTTTAATCACAATATTGAAACCGTGCCACGCCTGTATAAAGCCATGCGACCAGGCGCTGACTATCAGCATTCATTGAATTTACTTAAGAAATTTAAACACTACTGCCCTGATATCCCAACGAAATGTGGTTTGATGGTGGGTTTAGGAGAGATTGAAGCTGAGGTTATTGCGTTATTAAATGATTTGAAAGATTATCAAATTGATTATGTCACAATCGGCCAATACCTACAGCCATCCAAATCACATGCGCCAATTCATCGTTTTGTTACATTGCAAGAGTTTAAACATTATCAAACTCATGGAGAGCACTTAGAGTTTAAGAATATTTGGAGTGCACCATTAGTGCGATCGAGTTATTTTGCTGACCGCCAGTATTATGGTGAGGCTGTACCTGTGCCCTACGTGCGTGAATGACATTTTCATCATTTAAAGGATCCTATTTATCAACATAATGGTTACTTTTATTAACACTTCAGATAAAAATAGTCATTTCCAGTCCATAACAACACTTTTAAAGTAGCTAAAAGGCTGGTAAAACCCAAAAAAGGTTATTTAACGAATCCAAGAAAAAATGATTTGGTACACGTAAGAAAAGATTGAATGAGTATAGATCTGGAAATTGATTTCTGAAGTTTAAAGATATTACAGTCTAATCATAAAGGAATATGATATGAACCTGTTCAATACAGCACCAGCAAAAAAGCTGCAAACAACACATTTAATTAATCAGCATATTGTTCAGGCTGCACCCGTTTTGGCTTTGCCTCAAGAAGATCAGACTTCCCTATTCCGCCGCTCTATTCAGCATAATTATGCCGATTTATTAAGAATTGCTGATGATTCCGATATGGCAATTGGTCTTACAGATCACCATGGTACTCTGTTATGGACCTGGAGTAGTTCCGCGATGCTTTCTTCTGCTGAACAGGTACATTTTATTGAAGGTGGCCATTGGTCAACGCAGGCGGTTGGGACCAATGCGATTGGTATGACATTAAATAGCCAAACATCAAGTTGTGTATATTCTCATGAAAACCAAATGGACAGCGTTCGTGATTGGGTTTGTTATGCAGCACCTATCTGGGATCCGACTTCAGGTCAATTTCATGGCATTATCAATCTTTCCACAAAATATAAAAAACATACCCCTCTAGGCATTCTTGCTGTGGAACGCTGTGCAGACTTAATACAGCGAGCAATAAAATTTGAACAGAAAAATTTTTTATACATTAAAGCGCTAGGTTCGCCCTGGGTTCAATTTAATGGGCATACTTTGAACTTGACTCACCGTCAAATTGAAATACTTTGCATTTTAGCTTTGTATCCGTACGGGATTGGTTTAGAAGAGTTACACTATGCCCTTTATGGTGAGCGTAATGTCAGCCTAAAAACCCTAAAGGCTGAGCTTTCACAACTTCGTAGCCTATTACCTCATTCAATTGAGGCTCGGATTTATAGGCTTACCTGTGAAGTCCAATGTGATTTTTTACGTGCTGAACAATCATTAAATGCAAATCTTATTTCGAGTACATTCTCGCTATATAAAGGTAGCTTTTTATCTAAATCAGAAAGCCCTTTACTCAGTACTTGGAGACATTGTTTTGATGCCCGTTTAAGCCAGTTGATTTATCAAATAAAGGATACCGATCAATTATTACGGATTATTGGGCAAACACATGATCGTATTGATGCGGTACAGCGTTTATTAGAATTATTACCACAGGACAGCAACTACCGTAATTATTTTTCAAATCTGATTTAAATTTGATTTGTTGCTTCAACTCTAAAGTTTTATTGAATAAGGTTTTATTGTGTAGCAGATAGAAATTGTTCATCTAAAGATCTTTATTGTGTTTGAATTGGCCAGTTTGAAATAATGGCTCACTGAAAGCCCAGCCTGACCACCATCGACAATAACGATATTAAAATGTGATTTTAAGCATGTTGATTTAAATTTGCATAGTAGGTTCATAAACTTGCACAAGTAAAATTGCGGATTTTATTAAGATAACTATTTAATATTAATAGATCTCTTGCGAAAGTC